>JAPUJM010000112.1 GCA_027296205.1 Actinomycetota bacterium | reverse complement strand
GGTCGAACGACACGGCCGCACCGCCCAGGTTGTCCATCACTTGCTGCAAGGCAATACGGTCTTCGCCTTGGACGAGGTCGAGGGAGATGGCCAGCCCATCCCCCCACCCGTTGGTGGGGTCGAGCTTGGCAGCCTGCAATGCGGGGGCGAGCACGAGGTTGGCGAATACCATCGCAGCTTCTGAGTCGCCAGCATTGGTCGGTATCGCCAGGTAGTGAAAATCGCCGATAGTGCCGGTGTCGAAGACGAACGGGCGGGCTGTGGCCGGCAGAACACCTGCGTCAATCTCGGCTTGGATGCCTCCCGGCAGCTGTGTGAATGTGAAGTCGACTTCGCCGTTGGCAAAGAGAAGGTTCAGACTGGCGATGTCCGGTGGAAAAGTCCGACCCGAGCGCCACAGGTCAGGGTTGATCTCAGTGAGGTAGTCCCATAACCCTGCGGAGCCCTCGACGAAGGCGGTTTCATCCAGCGAACCGAGCCAGGGCTCCACGCCACCCGTCAGCTCGTAGAACGCCTGCTTGATGAACCTCGTCCCATGGAAGGCCGGCGGCGCCGGATAGGTGAATCGCCCAGGATGTGCCGCGATCCACTCCCCCAGCTCGAGGTATGAGCGAGGCAGGCTGGCCTCGTCGATGCGGGCGCTGTCGTACACGAACTGGAACTGAGCACTGCCCCATGGAGACTCAGATCCGTCCACGGCAAGCCCGAAGTCCCGGTTCACAGCAGCCGAATCCCAGTCCACGAATCGGGCGTTTGGTATCCGAAGTGACCAATCCCCTACCAAGGCATTTGCCTGTCGAAGGGTGTAGAAGTTCTCGCCGTTGATCCAAATCAGATCAACAGAGCCACCCTCGTTGCGACCAGCCTGCAGTTCGGCCAGGACCTTGTTCACTGCATCCACGGTGTCTGCAACCGGCACCCGGTTCAGGGTGATCCCAAACTCTTGCTCCAGGATCGGGCCGTAGGTGCGATCGACAAAACGGTTGATCTCGCTACTCCCGCCCCACATATAGAGATCGATGGTTTGGCCGCGCGCGGTTTCGAGCACTGCTTCCCAGTCGCCAGGGTCGCTCGAGGGGGCGGTTGCGGATTCCCCGCGGGAGCAGCCGACAGCCACAGCTGCATGCGCCACTATGAGGAGAGCAAGCCTTCGAAGCTCTACGGGCCGACCCAGGAGTCGGCCAGGATGGACCGCACCGTCCGCTTGCGGGGTTGCCCGGGCCGTACCGAAGGACATCGTGGACTGCCATTCGCCTGGTCAGTGTGTCCAATTCACGCTACCGCTAAGGACGCCATACGGGGAAGGGGCAACGATGCACAACGACCGCGGCGCGCATCGGTTTTTGTTCGTACACCTCGATATCCGAGCCTTATGACCACAACGCGTGGCATGGGATGCGATACTTGGCGTCCTGCCCGGCGGGAGGAGACAAACATGGCCGAGGACCTTGTCGGGACCGTCAGCCACTACTGGGGTAGGTTGGAAGTTGCGGGCATCGAGTTGTCCGCTGTGCTCGAGGTGGGCGACACGATTCATATCCTCGGCCATACCTCGGACTTCACCCAGACCGTCGACTCGATCCAAATCGAGCAGGAGACGGTCGAGTCGGCCAAGGCGGGCGATTCCATCGGCGTCAAGATGAAGGAACGAGCACGCGTTCACGACCAGGTTCTCCGGGTGACGCCCGACTGATCCTGGTCGCTTTGGGCCGGCGCACCGGCGCGGGGCCGCGGGATTGACACACGCCAATATGCCGTTCTCATACAGCCGATCGGAGTCGTCGTCGCTCATTGTCTACACATCGCTTGGCCGACGGAGGACCCGACACCACCTTCACCAGCTTTGTGATCGGGGCCGGCTACCTCAACGTCATCGTCCAACCCGCCGGCAGGCACTGGTCCTGGTGGGGGCGACTCATCCTCCACGTCTCCGATGTGGATGCCCTTTACGAGCCGGCCCGTCCAGGGCAGGACCATCACCGAAGCGCCGCCGCGGGATGCCAAGTGGGGCGAGGGATACTTCCACCTGGCTGACCCTGAAGGCCACGAACTCAGCTTCTCCATCCCCCTAGGCATCCGATAGACGCCGTCGAGCTCCCCAGAGACCACAGCCGTTGTAGGCAGGTCGCGCGGTGTTACTCCCGAGGGGCGTAGTCGAGCTTGGTGAATGGCCAGTGGGTGCCGAGCCAGCCCGACAGGTCTCGCCACACTGTGATGTCCATGTCGGATCTGCTCTCCCGCACCCAAGAAATGACGGTGGCGTCGTGGCCTTGAGTGCGAGACGGATAGATGTAGACGCAACCGATCACGTCGTCGCCGTCGAGGATGCAGTAGGTGAACCCGTCGCGATTGGTGAAGTCGCGTGCGTGACGTTCCAGATCGGCCAGGTTGGCGTCGAGGCTCATTGGTTTCGGCCACTCGGATTGTTCGAAGCCGAGAGTCGAGTGGATGTGGTCGATGCTCGACATCCACGCAGCGTGATCGAGCTCGTTGTGTTCAGATCCGAGCGGCTCGAGACGAAACCCATCGCCCTGGAACGTCACTGGGACGGTGAACTCGGGAGGAATGAACGATTGGGCCACACGAACAATCTACGGGCACCCATGCCATCAGCTATCCAACAGCCAATCGGCGCCACCCACATCTACCGATGTCATCGGACGGCGCATCGGGCGCAGTAGGTAGAGTTGGACGATGGGCGCGGTTGATCGGGTCGTGAGAGCAGCTGTCTTTCGACTTTTTATCGCTGGGGTGGACGGCCCGACTCGTGATGACCTTGCCGAAGAAACAGGGCTCGAAGCTGATGAGGTAGCGAGGTCGCTCCTAGGCCTCGCCGACGAGCACCGGTTGACTCTTTCGACTGCGAGGGATCGTGTTGTGATGGCCCATCCCTTCTCCGGCGTCTCGACTGACTATCGGAGCAGGATTGGCACCAGAACATGGTGGGCGAACTGCGGTTGGGATGCGTTCGCGATCCTGGCTCTCTTGGGAGATGGAGAAGTCGTTGCCAAATCAGGTGACGAAATCGAGTCGGTGTGGACCGTAGCTGATGGGGTGGTCACCCCGAGCGGTCTTGTCCACTTCGTTGTCCCGGCGTCGCAATTCTGGGACGACATCGCGTTGACCTGACAGACGATCCGATGCTTCCGGTCGGAAGCCGAGCTCGACGATTGGCTGTCGCGAACCGGACACGACCGGGGTGAAACGATGGACGTGCAGACTGCCTATGACCTGTCGGTGATCTGGTACCAGGACCGGATGAGTGAGGACTGGGTCCCTCCTAGCCACGCCGAGGCCCAGGTGATCTTCGACCGTTTCGGGTTGACCAGCCGCTTCTGGCGACTGTCCTGACCAGCAGCAGAAGGAGCGCACATGTCCCGTTGGGGTGCGGTCGATACGCGGGAGCGCGCCATGTACCCAGATCCCTGGATCTGAAGTTTTCTTTGGCGCGGCTCAGGCCGCGCCGACGGCGTGCGTACCGCGGATCAAACCGCGCGGGCGTTGCGATCCTCCCCAGCGGGCATGTGAGTCTTGGCCCAGGTGGCGAAGTCGGTGAACGGCTTGGTGGACACGTGTTTGGCGAGTCCGATCTTGCTGTCTGCATCGGGGCCGAAGTAGGTGTACTCCTCGAAATACCCAAACATGTCTCGGATGCCCCAGGGATCCTCTGTTGCCTCCGAGTACGCCAAGTTGTGGCCCTGACCCTTCAGGGTGTCGACGATGTCATTCCAACTCATGAGACCGCCGGCGAGCGAGAGATGTTGTCCTTGTCCGACCTCGTCGGGGTGTTCGAACGCCCCGGCGACGACATTTCCCAGCTCGGTGATATCACCCATGTGGATGCCGACTGCGTCTGGCCTCATCGGCTGCGACCACGTTGGGGTCCCGTCGGGTCCGGGCTGCGGGGCATACATCGGTCCGGCGAGGTTCTGGTAGTAGAACGGCGGTTCTACGAACGTGAACCATGTGAAGCCGGCAGCTTCGACGATCTTGTCGACCGTGGCCTTATTGGTGAAGTGAGCAACGTTGAACGCGTCGTTGGAGATCTCGGCCACGTTGGGAAGGGTCGACCAGATGAAATGGTCAACGCCTGCGGCCTTGGCCGCCTCGACAGCGGATGTGCCTTGGGCGACCTCGTCGGTATCGGGGGCGGCAAACGAGTTGGTGTTGGCGAACACGCCGTAGGCGCCCTCGAACGCCGGAACCAGGGTTTCGGGGCGCGTGAGATCGGCTACTACCACCTCATCGGCCAGCCCCGTGGCCTTGTCGGGATTGCGGGTCAGGGCCCGAACCCTGAACCTTCCTTGGTCCTGGAGGGCGCGAACAACGCCTCCTCCTTGAGCTCCGGTCGCTCCGACAACGGCGATGGTCTGGGTTTCTTTCTCGATCATGGGTGCCTCCAGTGGCTCGATGTTGGTAGTTGTGGGTTATGGCGAGCGGTGCGCTTGGATCGACGAGAGCGCGACGGGAGGGCATTCATGCCGCCATGGCCACGACGGAGCCGATGAGGGTGGACACGACGCTGTCGAGGTGTCGACTGGCGGCCGAGTCCCACAGCATCCCGTCCTTCAGCACCGCTGTGGCGTGGGGCAGCGCGAACTGCTCGGCGATTACCGGCACTCCCATGTTCTCGAACATGGCTCGGAGGACGTCCAGGCCGTTGCGGCCTCCCATCCTCCCCGGAGTGGCACTACCGAGAGCGATCGGCCTGACAAATGCCCGATGGTCGACTCGGGTGACCCAGTCGATGGTGTTCTTGAGGAGCGGCGTAAATGCGCCGTTGTACTCGGGCGAGGCAATGAAGAGGGCATCTGCGTTGTCGACAAGCTCGGCGAGATCGACCGCGTTTGCCGGGATGCCGCGGGCCTGTTCGAGGTCGCCGTCGTAGATGGGAAGCTTGTAGTCACCGAGGTCGATGAACGCTGCCTCCGCCCCTCGAGCTGTGGCGCGGTCGGCGGCGATACGAGCGAGTTGCTTGTTGAGTGAGTCCCGGCGTGCGCTACCGGCGAACGTCAGAATGGTTGGCTTCACGTGGGCCCTGGTCCTCTCCCGGATAATAGTCCCTTGCACAACTAATATACTTGAGTAGACAATAATTGTCAAGAGTAGTACTGTGGCGATCCAGAGGTAACTCATGCCAACAAGCGATCGAGCGCAGGAGGAACGAGGAGATCTGCTCGATCTCCAGGACGCCCTGCGGCCGTCCGGCCGGATCCTCCAGGCAGCAACCGCGCTCTTGCGTGCCCTCGAAGACCTCGCAGTTGCCAGAACCGAACACGACTCAACCACCCTCGACCTGCTGCTACGACTTCGCCTTGCCCCCGAGCACCGGCTCCGTGGCATCGACCTGTGCCGTCAGCTCCGCAAGAGCCCAAGCCACGTTTCACGAACGCTCGACCGTGCCGAGGATTGCGGGCTGGTCAAACGCCAACCCGATCCAGAGGATCGACGAGCGCAGCGGATCACGCTCACCGATGCGGGCGAAGAGGCAGTTGATGCGTACGTTCCACACCTAGTCGAGGTTCTCAACCAGACCATTTACGCCACGCTCACCAGCGACGAGATCGAGACGCTGGTCGAGCTGCTGGCCCGAGTCACCTCATCAGCCCACCAACTACTCGAGAGGCAGTAGCGTTTCGGCGGGCCTTCCCGATTCGGGCCGGTGGTATCTGATCTCGGCCCGTACATCGGTGGTGGGCGGGATGTCGATTTACACCATCAACAAGGATGGATCGGCCGCAGCGCTCTAACCGGCAATATCGAAGACCTCGGGTGTGGCGCCGGGGTCCACCACCTTGCCGATCCCCCTCGCGTACGCGCCCAGGGTCTCGCCCACTCCTCCGTAGAAGGTGGGATAGGGGTAGATCATGTGCTGCAACGTCGCTAGCGGCACCCTGGCGTGGATGGCAACCGTCAGCATGCTGAGCACTTCTCCACCGTGCGGCCCCATGGAGGTGGCCCCGACCAGGATGCCGTCCCCGCGATCAGCGATCAGCTTGATGATGCCTTCGTTGCCTGGGCCATGGATCCAGCCCCGGAAGGTCGCCGGCACTTGTTTGATGGTGACCGCGACGTCGATGCCTGCCTGTCGCGCTTCGTCTTCGGTCATACCGACCGAACCGATCTCGGGGTCGGTGAACGTCACCCGCGGCAACGCCGAGTAGTCGGCCGGAGCCGGCTCGAGGCCCAGGACATCGGCGACCACGATCGAGGCCTGGTACAGCGCCACATGCGTGAACATGGCCTTCCCCGTCACGTCACCTATCGCCCAGATGCCGTCGGCGGCGCGGAGCCGATCGTCGACCTCGATGAACCGAGAGGAGGCGTCGAGTCCTGCAGCTTCGAGGCCGAGGTCACTGATATCAACGGTCCGGCCGGTGGCTACCAGCAACCGGTCGGCAGTGATTTCCGTTCCGTTTTCCATCACCACTGTCACGCCCTCGCCGCGAGCCTCGACGCGTTCGGCGCGGCTCCCGAGATGCACCGCGATGCCCTCGGCCTCGAACACCGATTCGATGACCGCAGACGCTTCTGGCTCCTCGAGCGACAGCAAGCGATCGAGCCCTTCGACGATGGAGACGTCGACACCGAATCGAGAGAACACCTGGCCCAGTTCGCAGCCAACGGCTCCCCCTCCGAGAATGGTCAGCGATTCGGGCAGCTGCTCGACCGCGATGGCATCATGGGTGGTCCAGTAGTCGACGTCGGCGAGGCCGGGAATGGGAGGGATGAACGGCCTCGATCCGGTAGCAATCACGATGCCCCGTGTTGCGGAGAACGTCTCGTCTCCCACGGCCACGGTCCTGGGACCGACGAGCCTGCCACGACCGCGCACGAATCGGCCGCCCTTCCCCTGGAAGCGCCCGACGGCAATGGTGTCGTCCCAGTCACCGGTGGCTTCCGCTCGAATACGAGCAGCCACCGGCGCCCAATTCGGGGTCACCTCGGCATGGCCGGCCACACCGTCGATGCGCCGAGCCTCCTGAAGCAGATTTGCAGCCCGGATCATCATCTTCGACGGGATGCACGCCCAGTAGGGACACTCACCGCCGAGAAGGGATCCTTCGATGCCTACGACATCCAGTCCTGCCTCGGCCAGGCACAACACCAGATCCTCGCCTCCGGTTCCGACGCCCAACACAACGACATCAACCTGCTCAGTCATAACGCCCTCCGTTGTCGCGCCACATGGCTCCGAGCTCGCGAGACCGGTCAGACAGACCGTAGCCTTCGGGCCACAGCGCCTACCTTCGCACTGCTGTTTCCTGATGTTCCGCAGCGTCCGTCTGCCGCCCAAGGCGATAGCGCTCAGCCTGCCGAGCCTCCAGCCGCCGTCGGCGCGATGGTGTGGGTGTTCCCTCTCAGCCCGATCAAGAGGCAGCAGGCCCGCGCCGCATGACGCGAGTCGTCGGCAGCGTCGGTGCACCCGTTTAAGGTTGCCGCCAACCTGCCAGAGAGGCAAGAGCAATGGACATCGAAGCCGCCGCCGGTGTTAACCCGAGCGAGTACGCGGAAACTCACATCCAGCAGTACCTGGCTTCCGATGGACGCGAGGTGGACCACCCGGCTGGGGACAGGCTCATCCTTCTGTACACGACCGGCCGCAACAGCGGCGAGATCCGACGGGTACCCCTTGGGTCCTTTCCCGACGGCGACGCTCTCGTAGTGATCGGCTCCAACAATGGCCGACCCGCCGACCCGCAGTGGTATCGAAACCTCCAGGCCGACTCCAAGGTATGGGTGCGGCACATGAGCAACTTCTACGAGGCGACCGCCACCACGATGGAGCCGGAGGCGCGGCGGGCTTACTGGGAGGAGCTCACCACCCGAATGCCCGTGTTCGCCGAGTTTCAAGAGAAGGCCGGCCGCGACCTGCCGCTGGTGCGCATTAGTCGAGTTACTTGAGATCCGGCCGCTGAAAGGCCCTGGCTCAAGCCGCAGAGTTGTCGAATGCGCATGATGATGGCCTCGACCGGTCGCGGCAGCCGCCGGCTGCTGGGCACGCCTATTGCGGTCCGTCCGCGCCCTTCGCAAGCATTGCGTCGATTTCGTTGCCACTCGCGCCCGAGGCGAACGAGGCGAAGCTGCCCTCGGTCAGCATCGCCCTTGTCGCGTCGCGTATCGCGGCATGCGTGAGGCGAGCGATTTGTACCCCGACCGAAATGCGCCGCACCCCTATGGCCGCGAGTTGGGCGACGGTTAGCTCCGTCAATGCACCGGCCGCAAGCGCATTCACCGGCTTCGTCACCGAGGCGACAACCGTTTGCAGGCTTTCCCTGTCGGGCACGAGCGGTACATAGAGCAGATCCGCACCGGCATTGGCGAATGCCTTGATGCGCCGGATGGCCTCGTCGAGCCCGTAGCTCTGGTTGATCACACCGTCGGCACGGGCACACAGTACAAAGGGGTCTTCGAGAGCGCGGGCGGCTTCGACGGCTGCCCCGATTCGCTCCAGCGCCAGATCGAAGTCGTAGGCCGGGTTGCCATCGACCATTCTCGTGTCCTCTATGGAGCAACCGGAAAGCCCTGCTTCGCGGGCAAGCCTGACGGTCTCGGCAACCTCGGCTGGGTCGTCCCCGAAACCGTTTTCGAGATCGCCCGTGACGGGTAGCGGCGTCGCCGCAACGATCTGTTCGGCATGGTGAAGAGCCTCATCGCGGGTCACATGCCCCAAGTCTGGGCGGCCCAACGTGAAAGCGAAGCCGGCGCTGGTGGTGGCCAGCGCCTTCGCCCCTGAAGCTGCCATCAGCCGCGCCGAACCCATGTCCCAGGGATTCGGAACCACGAAGCAACCCGATTGGTGAAGTTCGAAGAACGTCCGATGACGCTCGGCCAGGCTCGTCATGCGCCCTGCTCCTCCAGTTTTCTGATCATACCTGTGTGTCAACGAGGCTCCGGCGCCACCGGCGCTTTCGCATCGCGAGTCGACAACACGAGGTGATGACACCATCGGCAGTGTCGCTCGCGTTGGCGGATAGGGTCCTTGCTATTGGTTGACAGTCGGGAACAAAGGTTCAGGTAGGAGGCTTGAGACCGAGGAGAAGAGGACATGACCCGAGACAATCCACAGGCCCGCGTAGGTATCTTGTACGAACATCCGCTCTGGTTCGAGCCGCTATTCGACGAGCTCGATCGACGGGATATCCCGTTCGACCGGATCAACGCTTCGAGCCTCTCCTACGACCCGATGGTGACCTCTCTGCCGTACAGCGTGGTCGTGAACCGGATGAGCCCTTCCGCTTGGCTGCGCGGCGCGGGGTCTTCGGTGTTCTCCACCTTGAACTACCTGGCCTACCTCGAAGACATCGGGGTTCCGGTGATCAACGGCCGCCACGCCTTCAGCTACGAGATCTCCAAGGCGCGTCAGATCACGCTCGCTGCAGAGCTCGGGATCCGGCATCCGCGAGCACGGGTTATAACTCATCCCGGGAGTGCGGTCGAGGCCGCGGACGGTCTGCAATGGCCAGTGCTGGTAAAGCCGAACATCGGTGGCAGCGGAGCCGGGATCATGTCGTTCGACAGTCCGAAGGAACTCGGTGAGGCGGCCGATGCCGGCAAGCTCGAGTTCGGCCCGGACCACACGGCGCTGGTCCAGGAGCATCTTCCGGCACAAGGCGACGCCGTGGTCCGCGTCGAATTCCTAGACGGCGTGTTCC
>JAPUJM010000111.1 GCA_027296205.1 Actinomycetota bacterium | reverse complement strand
CCCCCTAGCCACTGGGTGAGGGCTCTCCAGAACAAGATGCCATTGGGAAGGACACCGGGGTCGGAAAGGATCGTCGCCCCGGTCGTGGTGAAACCTGATGCGGTCTCAAACACTGCGTTCGTGATACTCGGGATTGCCCCGGTGAGCAGATAGGGGAGCGCGCCGAAGACGGAGAAGACGAACCAGGCCAGCCCCACCGTGGCGAATCCCTGTTTCACCGTGATCGACTTGGGTCGTTTCACCAACCGGCGGGTCGTGTAACCAAATGCGGCGGTAATCGCTGCGGAAACGACAATCCACAGAGCAGTCTCGAACTCCGCGTAGAGCACCGAGACAGCGGCGGACACCAACATGGCAATCGAGACGAAGAGGAGGACCGAGCCCAGCACGTAGGCGACGGTTTTGAGGAGGTTGAATGCTAGTGGCTGACTGGAGCGCGGTTCCCTGGTGGTCATGCGGTGAACAGGGCGACCGATTCCTCAATGTCCCTCGGCAGCGAGAAGAAAATTATGTGATCTCCGCCTCGCACCACCGTAGAGCCGTCGGGCACGAACGTCGTGCCGTCGCGGGAGATGCCACCGATGATTACTCCGACGGGAAGGTTCAGGTCGAAAAGCGTCTTGTTGCATGCCTCTGATCCTGCGGATACCTCAATTTCCAATGCCTCGGCGTCCGTGTCGGAGAAGGTGGCGACCTGTTCCACCTTCCCCTGACGAACAAAGCGAAGGATGGCACTGGCCGCCATCAACCGGGAGGAAACAGCGGCATCGATTCCCAACCCCGAGAGAAGGCCGACGTAGGAGATGCGATTGAACCGGGAGATCGCCATTCCCGCACCACTTGCCTTGGCGACGAGACAACCGAGCAGGTTCACCTCGTCCCAACCAGTCAGCCCGATGGCCACATCCTTGGGGCCCAGGTCAAGATCACCGAGGACATCGGGGTCAGTCGGATCGCCACATATGACTAGGGCCCGCGGGTGGTGGGATGCAAGGGCACTGCACCGATCCACGTCCTCGTCGATGATGACGACCGAGAGACCGGCTTCAGCCATGACGTCGGCGGTCAGCTCTGCCAACCGGGTCCCACCCATGATGACTACCCGGTCGAGGCTCCGCCGCTTAAGGCCCAGTATCCGGGTGGCGTCGGCGACTCTGTCGTCGGTGGTCATCAGCAAGGCGTGATCCCCGGCCCTGACCACTGTGTCACCGTGAGCGACGATGGTCAGCCCATCACGAACCAGGGCGGCAACCACCCAACCCCATTCGGCCTGGCGTATGCGTAGATCCCGCAGGGGACCGTTGGTGATAGCTGCGTTGGGGGCGACGATTCCCCCCACCATCACGAGTTTTCCGTCGGCGAACTGGATGACCTCGCTGGCGCCACCAATTCCGACGATGCCGACGAGTTCCTCTGCGGTAGTGGCTGACGGATCGATGACGACATCCACACCGAGCCGATCTGCGCCTTCCCGGATCTCGGGGTCTTCGATTCGGGCGATGGTGGTCTTGGTGCCGAGTTCGGTTGCGGTGAAACAGGCGAGGACGTTGGCGCCATCTGAATTCGACACCGCGATCAGCAGGTCGGACTTTTCGGCCCCTGCCTCCTCGAGGAGGTGTTTACTGGCGCCGTTGCCTGTCAGCACGAGGGCATCGATCGACTCCTGGAGCTGTGCGGCGCGTCTTTCGTCGTACTCGATGACGACGACGTCCTGACCTTCCGCCGAGAGTCGTTCTGCCAGATAGGAGCCGACGGCCCCGGCGCCCACGATGATTATTCGCATTTGCGTCGCATTCTGTTCAGCACAGAATGTCCAGGCTAACTACGGGCGCGCCGAATGTGACGCCGAAGCGGCAACCAATCGCGTGCATGCCACATCCCCCCGTACAATGGGGACTCGATCCAGGAGACAGATGGTATTCGACAGTCCCAAAGCGGTTGTGGAGGCGTTGACGGGGGCCGACTACCTGCCCGACGAGCGTATCGCCCAGGTGGTGTTCCTGGCCGAGCGGCTCGACAAGCCCGTCCTGGTGGAGGGCCCGGCGGGAGTGGGGAAAACAGAGCTTGCCAAGGCCGTGGCCACGATCACCGGCCGCCCTCTGATCCGGCTCCAGTGCTACGAGGGTCTCGACGATGCCAAAGCCCTTTATGAGTGGAACTACAAGAAGCAACTGCTGAGGATTCAATCCGACGTGGACCATGACTGGGATTCGATCAGCCACGACATCTTTTCCGAGGAGTTCCTTCTCGCCCGTCCCCTTCTCGAGGCGATCCGCTCGCCCGAGCCCGTGGTGCTCTTAATCGACGAGGTCGACAGGATCGAAGTCGAAACCGAGGCCCTATTGCTCGAGATCCTCTCCGATTTCCAGGTGTCGATTCCTGAGCTGGGGACAATGCATGCGACCACACAGCCGATGGTGTTCCTCACGTCGAACAACACCCGGGAGCTGAGCGAGGCGCTGAAACGTCGTTGCCTCTTCCTTCACATCGACTATCCGGACGCCAACCGGGAGAAGGAGATACTCAGTGCCCGGGTGCCCGGGCTGTCCGATCACCTCGCCAAACAGGTAGCCCAGGTGGCTCGATCGATTCGTGGGCTTGACCTGAAGAAGGCCCCTTCGGTGTCGGAGACCATCGATTGGGCAAGGACCCTTTTGGCCCTCTCCGTCGAGGATGTGGATGAGGAGGTGCTTGGCGACACCCTCCATGTGTTACTCAAATATCAGACCGACATCGAGAAGGCAGCCAAGGAGTTCACCTCGAGCACACAGGCCTAGTGGTGCGCCCGGCATGATCAGTGTTATCACCGGTTTCATAGACGAGCTGCGCGAGGCCGGTGTTCCCGTCTCGATGGTCGAAGCCATCGACGGCATGAAAGCAGTCGAGATGATCGACCTCGGAGAGAAGGTCGCCCTTCGGGAGACTCTGCGCGCCACGCTGATCAAGAATCTCAGGCACGAGGGCGCTTTCGACACTGCTTTTGACGTCTATTTCTCGAATGTGCCGGCTCCCATCGAACCGGACGATCCGGAGAGCGCCAACGACGTGCTGCCCTCCATGCCAGAAAGGGGCCAAGGCGCGGAGACCGAGTTCGACCTCGACGGGCTCCTCGAGGCTCTTCTGGATGCTCTTGCCGGCATGGACGGGGAGTCGTTGCGGAGGGGCGCACGTCAGGCCGTTGATCAACTTGCCGGCATGGAGCCGGGGCGACCTGTCGGTGGGACCTATTACCTGTACCGGACTCTCCGACGTCTCGACCTTGCCCAACTAGAAGCCGATCTCATCGAGGCGCTGATGTCAGACGAGGATCTCTCCGAGTTCGAGAAGCGCCTTCTCAAGGAGGATGTGGAGGCGAGGCTGGAGATGCTCCGGAAGGAGATACAGGAGGAGATCCGACGTCGTCTGGTAGCCGACCGTGGTCGAGAGGCGGTGGCTCGCACATTGAGACGACCCCTGGTTGAAGACGTAGATCTCATGCATGCCACCACCAGCGAGCTTGCGGATATGGAGGCCGCCATCGGACCGCTGACTCGAAAGCTGGCCTCGCGGCTGGCACGCCGTCGAAAGAGGGGCAGCGGACGTCTCGACTTTCGTCGCACTGTTCGACGGTCCCTCGCCAGCGGCGGAGTGCCGGCGGACCCGCAATTTCGTCATCCCCGGCCCCACCGACCCGAGGTCTGGCTTCTCTGCGACATCTCAGGTTCGATGGCGACGTTTTCCCGATTCACGCTCCAGTTCACTCATGCGATGTCGACACAGTTCTCCAGACTCCGCTCCTTCGCTTTTGTGGACACGGTGGACGAGGTGACAGACTTCTTTGGACCGGGAGTCGATTTCGGCTCCGCGGTCCGCCGCATCACGCAGGAAGCCGAGGTGGTCTGGCTCGACGGCCACTCTGACTACGGCAACTCACTGGAGACCTTCTACAGCCGATACGGCGGCCAGTTGACGTCGAGGACCACAGTTCTCATCTCCGGTGACGCTCGAAACAACTATCGACCGCCTCGCGAGGCCGTTCTGGGGGATATCGCCAAGGCAGCCAGGGCCGTCATATGGCTCAATCCCGAGCCGCATTCATACTGGGACACAGGGGATTCGGCCATGTCCCACTACGGAAAACACTGCACGTCGATCCACGAGGTACGGACTCTGCGCCAACTCGAAGAGTTCATCGAGAACCTCACATTGCCATCCGGCAAGACCCCTCAGAATGTCTAAACTCGGGGGTCTGACGTGCCGATGATCCCACTGGAAGCCCCCAAGGCGGGCTCGAATACCGAGGTGACTTCAATATGGGCTCACGGATTCTCGTTGTGGAGGACTCGGCCGTGATCAGACGGCTGATCGAGGTCTGTCTCCGTGCCGCCGATCTGGAAATCGTTACTCGTGATGATGGCAACACCGGTCTGATAGCCGTCGGCTCGGAATCCCCCGATCTCGTCGTCCTCGACATCGGATTGCCGGGCATGGATGGCTGGGAGGTTCTTGACCGCATTCGCAAGGATGACCTCACCAAGTCGATCCCCGTTGTCGTCCTGACAGCACACGCCGAGGAGGAGTCACGCCGGAGGGCAAACGAGGGCGGAGCCGATGCTTTCGTCACCAAGCCGTTCCAGCCGAACGACTTCCGGTCCACGGTTCTTTCGCTTCTCGAGTGATCCAGTGGGGGTCGCACAAATAACGGCGCGTCATATTTGATCGCCACACCGGATAGAGGGCCGCAATAGCCTCAACAGGTGACTGTTGAAGACAAGGAGCGGTTCCCCGCCATTCACATCGGGGTGCTCGGGGTCATCACTATCACGGTCTACGGATCCTGGTACTACGCCTTCGGGGTTCTTCTCGATCCGATCATCGCTGACACAGGATGGAGCGAAGCGGTCCTGACCACATCGTTCGCCGTGGCGTCAATTGTCGCCGGCTTTGGCTCGCTGGGTGGTGGCTGGCTTTTGGATCACAGCGGAAGCCGTGTGGTGTTCGGTGCGGCCGCCATGGCCGGGCTTCTCGCATTCCAAGTGGCTGCGTCGACCGACTCGGTGGCCAGTTTTGCCGTGATGGCGGCCATTGGGGGAGGGGCGTTTGGGGCGTTGGGCTTCTATCACATCACCCAGACCACTGCGGTTCGAATAAGCACGCAGGCAACGACGAAGGCAATCGCCGTGCTGACGATCTGGGGAGCCTTTGCCAGCGCCATATACATGCCTGTTTCTGCATGGCTGGTGCAGTCGGTCGGCTGGCGATTGACTCTGCGAATCACGACTTTGTCGGCTGTGGTGGCTCTGGTCCTCGGCGCGATCGTTGTTGACACTCGGGTCGCAAGTAGACCGGGCAGAACCCACATCTGGGCCGAGCTTCTTGCCTCGTTGCGAGTATCCGAGACCAGGCGGTTTGTGATCGCGCAGGGTCTCGTGGGCATGGGTGTTGCCACGATCCTGGTCTATCAGGTTCCGGCGATGACCGCAGCGGGCCTGACTCTCACGGCCGCTTCGTTCTGGGCCGGGTTCCGGGGGTTTGCGCAGTTGGGGGGTCGTCTTCCGTTGATGCCCATCGTCTCAAAGTTGGGTACGGCTGGATCCTTGCGACTGGCGTTTGGCGCCATAGGCCTCGGGGCTCTTCTGTTGGCGTTTGCCGGCAACCCGATCCTTGCCGCGGCTTACGCCCTGCTCGCGGGATTTGGAATCGGAGCGTCCTCGCCGCTCTACGGAATGCATGCGAGGGACGTATTCGGGGCGACCAGCCTCGGTACGGCTATGGGGCTCCTCAGCTTTGTGTTTCTCGTGTTCGGATCGCTGGGGCCCGCCGCCGCGGGTTGGATAGCCACCGCCACCGGATCAAGAGCCCTGCCTGTCGCCCTGGCAGCCGTGGTGACCTTTGCGGCGATTTTCTTCATTCGCCCAGGGTCAGTCACGTCAAAAGCTAAGTCGCTGCATCCGCTCCCATGACTTCGGCCAGACGCTCAATGAGGTCGACAACCCGGTTCGAGTAGCCCCATTCGTTGTCGTACCAGGACATCACCTTCACCAGATTGCCTCCAAGTACGCGGGTGCCGCTGGCGTCGAATATCGACGAGTGGGGGTTGCCGATAATGTCGGTGGAGACGATGGGCTCCTCGGTGTACTCGAGGATCCCGGCCATTTCACCTTCGGCGGCCGCCTTGACGGCTGCGTTGACTTCCTCAACGGTGACTTCCCTGTCGAGTTCCACGACCAGATCGACGGTGGATCCATCCGGCACTGGAACTCGCATCGCCATGCCGTCGAGTTTCCCGTCGAGATGCGGGAGCACCTGCCCGACCGCCTTGGCGGCACCTGTGGTGGTGGGGATGATGTTCTCGGTGGCAGCTCGGCTTCGGCGCAGATCGGCATGGGGGACGTCGGCAAGGCGCTGGTCGTTGGTGTATGCATGAACCGTGGTCATCATGCCTTTGCGTATCCCGAACGCGTCATCGAGGACCTTCACCAGTGGGGCGAGACAGTTGGTCGTGCAGGATGCGTTGGAGACCATCAGGTCGTCGGCGTCGAGCCGATCGTCGTTCACTCCGAGGACGATGGTCTCGTCGATGTCGTCCTTGGCGGGGACGGTGAGCACGACACGTTTGGCTCCTGCGTCGAGGTGTCGCTGGAGTGAGGCTCGGTCTCGAAAGACGCCGGTGGCTTCGACGACAACGTCGACGTCGAGATCGGCCCATGGGAGATCTCTTGGATCGCGTTCGTTGAGCATCTTCACCTCATGGTCGCCGACCCGCATGACCCCGTCTTCCAATGAGACGGTCTGATCGAACCGGCCCATCACCGAGTCGTACTCGAGCAGGTAGCAGAGGATGTCGTCGTCGGAGAGGTCGTTGATGGCTACGACTTCGATTTCGGAGTTTGGGCGTGAGGCGATGATGCGAAACACTGTTCTGCCGATACGGCCGAAGCCATTGATGGCGACTCTTGTCATTGCGATCCTCCGTTGTCCTGCCCAGCGATTGTTGCCGCGACTTCGACAGCGCGGTGCGAATACGCCCACCCATTGTTGAACCAGGTGATCGTCTTCACCAGGTTGCCGCCCGTCACGAAAGTGGCCAGGCTGTCGTACATCCCGGAGTGTGGGTCGAGCCTCACGTCAGAGGAGACGATCGGATCGTCCACGTACTCGATCACCCCTGCATACTTCTCGCTGATAGCAGTCCGAACCGCCTCGTTGACCGTCGCCGCGTCGGTTTTCTGCTCGGTCTCGGCAACCATGTCGACAGTCGAACCGTCCACCACCGGGACATTGAGGGCCACAACGGACAACTTGCCTTCCAACTCCGGGAGAACCTGGGTGAGGATCTCGGCGGAGTTGGTCTCCGAGGGAATAATGTTCTCTCCGGCGGCCCGGCTGGCTCGAAACGAGCCTGTGGGTACGTCGGCGAGACGTCCCGAGTTGGACATCGCCTTGACGGTTGTCATATAGGCCCGTCTCAGACCGAACGCTTCGTCAAGGGTTTTGAGAATCGGCGCCACTGCGTTGGAGGTGTTCGATCCCAGCGCAACGACATCGGGGTTGTCGTCGAGGATCTCGTCGTTGATGCCCCTGAGGAGCAGAGGTATCTCGCCCGGAATCTCGGGGCTCGATGTCAGGATCACCTTGCGGGCGCCACTGTCGAGATGTCCCTGGAGTGAGGAGAGGTTGCGATAGCGGCTGGTGGTGTCGAGCACGATCTCGACTCCCAGACTCGCCCAACTGGTGTCGGATGGCAGGCGGGCTTCGATGAATACCGCCCGCTTGGTTCCGTAGTCGATGGCACCGTTGCCGTACGAGAGCTCGATCGGGAACCGCCCGTAGATCGAGTCGTACTTGAGAAGGTAGGTGAGGGCGGAGGGGTCGGCGATGTCGCTTATGCCAGCGACGTCGAGGTCATCACGATCGTGGAGCAGTCTGAAGACGTTGCGACCGATCCGGCCGAACCCCATCAGGCCAAGTCGGGTTGGTGTCACCGATGTCCTTTCTAGAAGATCGCAAGCTAGTGGTCATACCCCTAGCTTCTAAAATGGGCAGGCGATACGTTGACGACGGGGGAGAGATGCTCGTCGCATTCGCCATCGCAACAGCTTGTCTGACCGCACCGGTGAGCGGCCCGGTGGTCGCC
>JAPUJM010000110.1 GCA_027296205.1 Actinomycetota bacterium | reverse complement strand
GCTCAAGTCGGGTGATGTCCCCATTTTCGAACAAGGTCTGCCTGATCTCCTGTCTCGTGGTTCCGAACGAGGGCTGATCAGCTACCACACCTCCAACATCGAAGCCGTGGCGGGCGCCCAGCTCGTCTTTCTTTGCCTGCCCACCCCGGCGGGTGATGACGGGAGAGCCGATCTCGGGTTGATTCACGCGGTTGTCGATGAGCTCGCCAACGAAGTGGCCGACGAGGCCATCTTCGTGATCAAGTCGACGGTTCCCCCTGGGACCGTTGCCAGCTTGCGGAAGCGTCTCGCCGACCTCGGCAGCCCGGCGCGGATCGTCTCCCACCCTGAGTTCCTGCGAGAAGGCAAGGCTGTCGATGATTTCATGGAGCCCGACCGGATCGTGGTTGGCGCCTATGACGATGGGGACGCAGAGGCCATCGCCGGTTTGTATCGAAGCCTCGACGCCAACGTGGTGCGAACGGACCCGACGTCAGCCGAGATGATCAAGTACGCATCCAACTCTTATCTTGCTGCCCGCCTCACCTTCGTCAACACGCTTGCCAATGTATGTGAAGCCGTGGGTGCAGACGTGATCGACGTGATATCCGGTATGGGGATGGACCATCGCATCGGTCCTCACTTCCTTCAACCCGGTCCCGGATATGGAGGGTCGTGTTTCCCCAAAGACACCGCGGCTCTCATCGGTGTCGCCGAGGACGCCGGGTATGACTTCGAGTTGTTGCGCGCCGTGATCGAGGCGGATCATCAGCAACGTCGCCGCATCGCCGAAAAGATAAGGCAGGCTGCAGGAGGTGGGCTCCGTGGCCGTCGGGTGGCCATGTGGGGTGTCGCCTTCAAGGCCGGCACCGACGATGTCCGAGAGTCCCCGGCCCTTCGCATCGCCGAGTTGCTCGCCGAAGAGGGCGCCGACGTGGTGGCATACGACCCCGAGGGGACCACCGACCAAGTGACGATGGCGGCCGATCCGATCGAGGCAACGAGAGATGCCGACGTGTTGTTCGTAGCTACGGAATGGCCGGAGTTTCTCACCGTCGATATGACCGAGGTTGCCGAGGCTATGAAGGGTTTTCGGGTGGTGGACTCCCGAAACCTCCTCGATCCAAGAACAGTCAGGGCCGCCGGGCTCGACTACTGGGGTCTGGGACGACCCAGCGTCTAGTTTCGCCCGCTCCTATCTGAACAGGTCCTCGTCCACCGGCCGCACCAGGTCGCTGGCCCGTCCCTCGCCACGCGGCCCCGCATAGCCCCGGACCAATGCGGCAGGAATCCCCTCCGCCTTTCCCATGACGAGGTCGGCGGCCGCAGCGAGCTCATCGGCGACGGCGACCTCCGTTATGTCGAGTTCCCGCCCGACCCAATCCTTGGTCCCTTTGAGGTCGAGGACGGCGATGAGTCCCGAAATGCCAATTGCGACGTCGGTTAGCCCTCTCCTCCACGGTCTTCCGAAGGTATCCGAGATAATCACTGCCAGCTCGACTCCGAATCTCCTCTCCAGCCTCTCTCGAATCCGATGTGCAGACCGATCCGGGTCGTCGGGAAGAAGAATCATGGTGCCGGCCGCGGCGTTGGAGCGGTCGATGCCGGCGTTGGCACAGACGAAGCCGTGCTTCGTCTCGGCGATGATCAGGTCGCCTCTACGTCTCACGATTGATCTCGCCTGTTCCTCGACGAGGAGCTTCTTGAACTCTTCGGGATCACCGACGATCTCACGCACGGCACCCTCGGCCTTGGAGACGATCTTGTGGGTCACGACGATCACGTCACCGGAGTGAGGCTGAAGCAGCTCCAGGGCACCGGTCAAAACTGACGCCACGTCGTCGCCGGACGAAACCACTCCAATGCCGACCAGCGGGTGTATCTCGAGTGTCATCTGCTCAGTATCTCCTCGGCAAGCTCTCGTGCCCTGGCGGCTTCCTTGATTCGAGTGTCCGTGACAATCACCGCGATGCCGTCCAACCGCTTGGCATCGTCAGCATCCTGAGTGTCGACCACTAGCGTGTCGATGACTCCTGCGTATGCCTCCATGACCCCGGCGTTGCCGGCGGTCAGTCCCAGCGATGCCATCACCCTGTCGGCCGGCCCCCTGAGGGCCTTTCCTCCAAAAAGGGGGCTGACTGCCACCACCCGCTGATGGCTCGTGATGGCCTGTCGTATCTCGTCGATGGCCAGGATCGGCCAGATCGACAGTGGCGGGTTGGAGGGCGCTATCACGATGATGTCGGCGGCCCCGATGGCGTCGAGGACCCCGGGCGCAGGGTGAGCAGCTTCTGAACCTGTGAATCGCAACTCTTCGACCTCGTCCTGATTGGCCCTGAAGACGAAGTATTCCTGAAAACTGATCCATTCGCCTCGCCCGACCTTCACTTCGGTCCGGAGCCAGTCGTCGGTGGCCGGCAGCACGTCGGCTCGGATGTCAAAGCTGTTGGCGATTTCAGCGGTGATAGCGGAAAGAGACTTACCGGCGGCAAGCGCCTCGGTGCGAAACAGATTCAACGCGAGGTCGAGATCACCAAGCCGGAAACGGTTGTCCACCCCGAAACGGGCCAGCTCGTTATTGAACACGAACGTGTCGGCAGAGCGTCCCCAGCCGTCCGGACCTTCGACACCCGCGAGGGTGTAGACCACCGTGTCCAGGTCGGCCGAGACGTGGAGACCATGGATGTCCTCGTCGTCGCCAACATTGACCACTACGGTCAGATCGATCGTGGGCACAGCCGCCAGGCCCTTTGCCATGCGGGCACCGCCCACTCCTCCTGACAGCTCTACAACCTTCATTCCAACTTCCAGATATTGCTCAGTGTCATCCGCAGGCCCACAATGGCATCCCGCATGACCGATGCCCCTACTCCGCGAGCGGCGGAATCACCATCGACCGAAGCGCAGTCCGCCGCGCCCGTGGTCAGAGTCCTCCTGACAACTGTCGACGGAGCAGACCTGACGACGGCTCTTGCCACGGTGAGCAGGCAAGTTTATGACCCCACGCCGGATGTGGTGGTCGTGGGGCTGGAGTCCGGGGAACCACCTGAAGGCGTAACCCGGGTGGACTCACTCGAGGAAGCCATTGCTGGTAGCGAAGCCGACATCGACTACCTGTGGATCCTCCATTCCGATGCCCGCCCACGCCCCGATGCGCTGGGGGCGCTGGTGTCAGAGGTGGAGCTTGCCTCTGCGGCCCTGGGTGGCTCCAAGCTCCTCGTTGCCGGTACCCGCGAGGAACTCGAGTCGGTCGGCGGCTCAACGGACGTGTTCGGCGAGCCCCACAGTGGGCTCGACGAAGGGGAAATCGATCTTCAGCAGTACGACGTTGTCCGCGAGGTCGCATTTGTCAGGTCGGCGTCGATGCTGGTCCGCCGTGATCTCTCCCAGGGCCTGAAAGGTCTAGACGAGCTTCTCCCTCCGATAGCGGCCGGTCTCGATTTCTCGCAGCGAGCCCGTCTGGCTGGTGGGCGGGTGATCAGTGTCCCATCATCGGAGGTCTATCACCAGGGGCGCTGCAACGAAGGTGATCGGGGATGGCGGGAGCAAGCCGGCCGTCTGCGGGCTATGACCACGGCATACAGCCTGCTGACACTCCTCTGGTTGATTCCCTATGACTTCATCGTCTCGGTTCTCGACTCCGTGCTGAGCCTCCTGCTCTTCCGATGGAGGCCGGCGGTTCATTATGTCCTTTCGTGGGGATGGAACATCTATCACCTTCCCTCCACGATCGGTCTTCGACGACGGTTCAAGCCGGTTCGCGTGCTGGGCGATGAGGAGCTGTTCCGATTTCAGGCTCGAGGGTCGGTTCGTCTGCGAGAAGTTGGTTCGGAGCTGAGCGGACGCATTCTCTCCGCGTTTGACGAGGATCAGGCCATCACCCGTGGGACCAGACGTGTCTGGGGCTCCGCAGGTATATGGGGAGCCGCGATCGCGGTGTTGATCCTGGCATTCGCCATGCGTTCATTCTTCTTCATCGGCGTCCCCAATGTCGGCGCCAGCTTCCCGTTCGAAGTGGCAAGCACCTCTCTGGACCGTTGGTTCGCCGGTTGGAACGATTCGGGTCTGGGCGCCCCTGCTCCGGTCCATCCCTCAATCGGGGTCACCGGTCTCTGGTCCTGGCTCTGGTTTGGAGCCGAGGGCGCCGCTCGCACGCTGCTGACCATCGCCTTCGGCTTCTTGGCCATCGTGGGAATGGGACGCCTGGCGGGGCGTCTCGGGTACCGCGGCCCAGGCCGATATCTGTCCGGGCTGGTGCTTCTTGCTGGTCCGGGCACAGCGATTCTGGCCGGCTCGGGGTCATGGCTGGCGCTGGCTGCGGCGGCATCCTTGCCTTGGGCGGTTCGAGCGGTGTTCGTGCATCCCCATGATGTCGGCAGGGGACGTCTCAGTCATATCGGCTGGGCTGCCCTCCTCGGGATACCGCTGGCTGCCTTCTCGCCGCTGCTCGCCGTGGTCCCGCTTCTCTCTGTGATTGCGTGGAAGGTCCTGGGCGGGAAGAGCTCTAATCTCGGTCTCGCTTTGATCGCCCTGCTCGGGGCGGTTGTGGCGGCTCCGTTTCTGCTGGGCGACCCTGCTTGGATTCTCGACTCCGGACGAAGACTCGGTCTGTCAGTGGTGGAGTTGTGGCCGGTGTTGCTTGCGATTGCCTTTGTACCCATGGTGTTCATTGATTCGGCGACAAGAAGACTCGGAGCACTTGGTGTCCTGTTGGGGCTTGTCGGTTTGCTGGCGGTCCGTCTGCCATATGGTGGCCCGGGGGTCGAAGAGGCAGCGCTCGTTCTGGCATCCTTTGGCACTGCCCTCATCGTGGCTGCCGGTCTTGATGTGGTGACGTCGGACCCCCGACGACTCATGGGCGCCGTTGTCTCGGTCACCATTCTCTTCTTGTCTATTGGCGCTTTGGGCAACGGGCGCCTTGGCTTGCCCGGAGGTGACCTCAACGAGCGGCTCGGGTTCGCATCCACGCTCGCTGGTGACGCCGGGCCCGGCCGGGTTCTCATTGCGTCGACGCAGAGAGGCGACATCCCTGGTGAAGCCAGACCGGGACCGGGCTTCTGGTATCGAGTCGTGGATGGCCAAGGTATGACCAGCGATGAAGTCTGGCTCCCGGCCCCACTCGCTGGCGATGATCACCTCGACCGGGCACTGCAGAGCATCAGTGGCGGGGGCGAGTTGCGACCCGGAGAGCTGCTGGGGCCCTTCGCCGTCGACTGGCTGGTCCTCCTGGGTCCGAAGTTTCGCCTGGATGAAGTGCTGATTGCCCAACTCGACCTGGCGCCCGTGCCTTTCGACCCGGATTCGAGAGTTTTCGCGAACCCGGTCTCTGTTCCACTGGCGGACTCGGGAACCGAATCGATATGGCTTCGATCGGGGACCGGTTTCGCCGGCGAATCAGGATCGGGGAGGGTGTCTCTCGCTGTCAACGAGGACGATGGATGGAGTCCGGAGCCCGGCCCCCATGACTGGCACGCCACCGTCAGCGCCGTCGACGGGGTGGCCAGTTTCCGCGGGGCGGGCCTGAATGTCGTGTTGGCGGCTTCGACCGCGGTTCTCATGCTCTCGTCGTTGGGACTTCTCTTCATTGGGAGGCGAAGACGATGAAGTACCTCAGTTTGGTCATTGTCCTCGCCCTGGGGGTGGCAGCGTTCCTCATCCCTGCACCGGACGCCCCAGAGCCGGGTCCGCCGGTGGGTGTGGAGGATCCTCCGGTTTCGATATGTGCAATCGAAGAAGGCAGTGGTCGCACGACCGAGGTGGTGATCCTCTCGACCGTTGACGGTCCGACCCGGCTCACACTCTTCGCCAGTGGGCAGCCGGCCGGAACCATCGGGCAACCAACCGGAGCGTCTGGCTCGGCCATCATCCCGATTGTGAACGTCGCCGCGGTAGGCACCGTCGGCGGTCTCATCGAGATGCCGGTCTCCTCATCCGCAGCAGGAGCGATTGTGGTGGGAGCGGAGTCGATGTCTGCGGAGTCCTGCGCTGCGGTCCCGACACAAAGATCCTTCATCACCGGCGCGTCGACCATTGGAGGACAGCCGTTCGAACTTCATCTGATGAACCCGTACGCGGGTGAGGCA
Source organism: Actinomycetota bacterium (assembly GCA_027296205.1). Taxonomy (GTDB): domain Bacteria; phylum Actinomycetota; class Acidimicrobiia; order Spongiisociales; family ZC4RG35; genus SZUA-217. Next base: position 12,190 of record JAPUJM010000110.1, on the reverse strand, counting down.
GTTGTCGAATTGGTCGTCCAGTCGGAAGCCGGAATCGAGTCCAACGATCGATTCGAGTCAGTGGTGGTTCCCGCCAGATCCTCGACCGTGGTCGATTTTGCTGAATTGATCCCGGGCCGCGAGACCCTTTCGATTGCCATTGAGACCGTCAAGGGAAGGGTCCTCGGCGTTGGCCGACAGGGTATCGATGGAGAGAGTGCGGTTTGGAAAGCCGTGGAAGGATCTCAAGACTGGTATCTGCCTATTCCCAAGGGTGGAGGATCGAAGCGTCTGCTGATCGGGACGCCATCCAACGTGGCAGTCGAGTACCAGATCGACTTCTACGGGCCGGAAGGCCTGGAAGAGGCGTACCAAGCCGGAACACTCGGTCCTCGGGGTCAGATCAGCTTCGATCTGGCGGCCATCACGGAGGAGGTGGCCGGGGTTCGGATCATCTCCACCGGTCCGGTCGTGCCGACACTCTGGATCAACTCGGAAGCCGGTCTTGCCATAACGACCGCTAGTGCTGTTGAGGCCACGCGCTGGTTCCTCCCCGGGGCAGGTGCCAGTGTCGGGGGCCAAGCGAGTGCCGTCATCCTCAGTGTTGGCATCGACGGGGCCACCGTTTCGGTCAGGTCACTTCGGGAGCAATCGTTGGTGCGCACCATCGACCTGCCGGCAGACGGTGTCGTTGAGATCGGCCTTGAGACCGCCGACGGGTATCTGATCGAGTCGAGCGGGCCGATCGTGGCAATGTGGATTGCCAGGAGGGACAACGCCGGCATCGCCGCCATGGGAGTGCCGATCCTCGATGGATGAGATCTGGGGGAGACTCGGTCTCGTCGTGGGGGCCCTGATGGTCGCAGGAACCGCAACTCTGGTGGTGCGCTCTCGTGCCAAGGGTGGTCCCCGCAATTTGGCGGTCACTGGTTTGAGCCAAGGCGTTTACCTCTTCACGTCGGATGCGTGCCCCGATTGCAGACACGTGAAAGGCATGCTGGACGATGCTTTGGGCCCGGACGGATACAAGGAACTGAACTGGGAGCAGGAGCCCGCCATGTTCCATGAGCTCGGCGTGGATGGGGTTCCGGCCACGATGATCGTCGCGGTGGATGGGTCCGCAGTGCTCTGGCCGGGGCTCCCCGACGAGACATGGACCCACCACTAGTGGTGCATTAGGTCCTTGAATAGGGATTTGGCGACTTCTAGCGTGCCGTCTATGACAGTCAGTTGCTCCCGGTGTGGTTCGCTCGCGAACTCGGTCATGTCCTTCAACTACGGGGACAGCGCTGTCTGGCTCGATGACCTGGTTGATCCGCCGCAGCCGTACGGATACTCCTTGTGCGCCGACCATTCGGACAGGATGACGCCGCCCCACGGTTGGACCTTGACCGATCGCCGGACCGTCGCCCGGCTGTTCGCCCCGGTTCACGTTGCCTAAGTGGCCTGTCACTGATGCCTCTCGACCGCGATCTTCTCGACGCAGTGAAGGATCTCGACGAACACGGGCTACGTCGTCTCCAGATCCTCACACGCGCGCAGTTGGAGCGGAGTGGGGTAATCGACTCGAGCCCGGAGCCCCATGTCAACATGCGTCAGCAGATGGTCAGGTGTGGCAAGCGAGGTTGTACCAAGTGCCCCCACGGTCCCTACTGGTACGCCTATTGGACCGAGAACGGGAAGCGGAGGAGCCGGTATGTGGGCAGGCTCCTGGATGAAGAGTCGTTGTTGTAAGAATGGACCCGATTTATCATGACCCGGTTGCCGACTGAATAAGGCCATGAACTGCCCCGAGTGCTCCCAAACTGAAGTTCTCGAGATAGAACACATCCTCAACGACGAGATCGAGGTTCGTTTCTTCTTTTGCCACAACTGTGAAGAGAAGTGGTGGAACCGTGATGGCGTCGACATCGATGTCACTCAAGTCCTGGAGATGGTCCGGCAATCCAAGACGTGACTTCCCCAAGGGCGAGGCTCCGCAAGGTCCCGGTCCTGCCCATTGTCTTGGTGGTCGGGGCGTCGCTGATCATCTTCGTCGTGATGAATCCGTGGCTGATCTTCACGGCCACCACTCCGACAGGCGGCGACATGGGAGCCCATGTCTTCGGACCCGCCTATTTGCGTGACAATCTTCTTTCGGAGGGGAGAATTCTCGGCTGGTCCAACGACTGGTTTGCCGGCTTCCCCGCCTTCTACTTCTACTTCCCGCTCCCTTCGCTGGTAATCGTCGCCTTCGACTTGGTGCTGCCCTATGGGGTCGCCTTCAAACTTGTGACCGTCCTCGGTTTGCTGGCCTTGCCGCCGGCGATCTACTTCCACACCCGGGCGATGAAGCTCAACCGTGATATTGCTCTGATAGCGGCCGGGGCGGGAGTGGTGTTCGCGTTCCTCGAGAGCTTTTCGATCTACGGCGGGAACGTTGCGTCGACACTGGCCGGTGAGTTCTCCTATTCGTGGTCGTTCGCGCTTTCGCTGGTGTACCTCGGTTTGTTGATGAAGGCGGTGCGGGACGACCGCCGCTACGCGAAGTGGGCCGCATTGGCCCTTGCCCTGACCGCTCTTTCGCATGTGCTGACGACGATTGTCGTGATCTTCGCCTCGTTGTTCGTCCTGGCATGGAAGAAGGGGTTCTGGCGAACCCTCGTCGTTTGGCTCTGGGGCTTTGCGATTGCCGCGTTCTGGGCGCTCCCGCTACTGGCCCGAATCGGTCTGACCTCAGACATGGCCTGGACACCGCTCAACAGATGGGAGGAGATCTTCCCCGTTGAGCTCTGGCTGCTCCTTCCGATAGCCATTCCCGGCGCCATATGGGCCCTCCGCAAGACCTCCCGGGCTGCGCCGATGATCGGTGCGACTCTGCTCCCGGTCATCTACTACCCACTGCCGACGGTGTTACCCGACCTTTTCCCGAACATGTTCAGCGGCGCAGGATGGAAGCTGTGGAACGGACGTCTTCTGCCCTACTGGTATTTCGGTGTGGCCTTTTTTGCCGCCATCGGCTTCGGGGCGGCGGTGGTCTGGATGTCGAGAAGGCTTCCCAGCCAGATCTCCAAACTCTGGGCGAGTCTCGTGCTCGGGGTGGCATTCGCCGTGGCTGCCGGGCTCATAGCCGACTCCTCCGAATTCCCTCCCTGGGCGTGGGGGGTCGCCGCCGCAGTGGGCATAGGTGTTGTCGCTGCCAGTCTCCTTGCACCGGCGATGGTGAACACTCGCAACTTCCTGACCACGACAGCGGTGGCGATCGTCGTCCTGGGAGCTGCCGCCGGGGTCACCTTCATCGATGGGTGGTCACGCTGGAACTACGAGGGTTACGAGGCCAAGGAGTCGTGGCCGGAGTACCAGTCGTTGATGGTCGAATTGGATCGGCTCCCCGATGGCCGTGTGATGTGGGAGAACAACAGCGGGCTCAACAAGTACGGGACTCCAATGTCACCCATGCTGATCCCGTATTGGACCGAAGGATCTCAAAAGTCGATGGAGGGTCTCTACTTCGAATCTTCCCTGACCACTCCGTTCCACTTCATCAACCACTCCGAGATGTCGTTCAAGTCATCCAATCCCATCCCGGGGCTCAAATACCACGTGTTCGACATGGAGCGGGGTCTGAAGCACATGGACGTCTACGGGGTGGACTACTACGTGTCGTTCACACCCGAGGCGGCTGAAAAGGCTCTCGGCATCGACGAGTTCGAGCTGGTCACGACCACCGAGCCATTCCAGGTCTTCAGACTTCCCGAGACGCAACTGGTTGAGGCGGCCACCCATTTGCCGGCCGTCTATGAGGTGCCGGATCGCTCACTCTTGAAGTCGCTGACCCGTTCCGGCTCGGTGATGGGTAGAGACGGGGAGCCTCTTCCGAGCTTTCATGAGATGGCTCTCGAGTGGTACGAGGACGTCGACGAGATGGACCGGTGGGTCGTTGCCGACGGGCCCGCCGAGTGGCCTCGAATCGAGTCGATACAAGAACGGCCTGATACCGAGATCGATGTCCCCGAGAACCCCGTTTCGAACATTGTGCTCGAGGACCACCGGATCTCGTTCACCACCGAGGCGGTCGGAGTGCCCCATGTGGTGAAGATCTCCTATTTCCCCAACTGGAAGGCAACCGGGGCGGACGGGCCCTGGCGTGCCGCCCCTTCGCTGATGGTCGTAGTGCCGACAGACAACGAGGTCGTCATCGAGTTTCAAGACACCTGGGCCGAGTCGTCGGGTCAGATCCTGACCATCGTCGGCCTGGTGGGACTGCTCGTTGGTGGCTTCGTGGCCTGGCGACGCACCACTAGCCAGATTCGGTCTTCAGAGTCCGTCGGATCCTGAGCAGACCCATCACGGTTCGCGGGGCGCGTCTGATGAGCGACGACTTGGCGGTCCTGATCTCCTCGACGATCACCGGAACCTCAACGATCTTGTAGCCGCCGCGCTCGGCTCTCACCACCAACTCGGTGTCGAACAGGTCCTCGGTGCTGACTACTTGCGGCGTCAGGCTCTCGACGAGCCCGAGTCGGAATCCCTTCATACCGTGGGTGTCGGAGACTCCGGAGTCGAGGATCACCCTGAGGAGGACGTTGAACACCCTCGTGGCGATACGACGGATGAGGGGTCGACGATCGTCCGATTCCGGATCCCGTTTGGATCCAATGACCAGATCTACCGAGTCCGGCTGAGCAAGAACGGCCTGGAGGAAGTCGGCGGAGAAGTAGTCGATATCGAAGTTCACCACCCATTCACCCGATGCCCGGAGAAACCCGTGGCGGAGGGCCGCTCCGTAGTCGGGCTCGGGCAGCGAGAACACTTCCACGGGAGCGTCTCCTGCAATCTTCCTCGCCGTTTCGGCGGTGCCGTCGGACGATCCGTTCTCGACGATCAGAATCTTGTAGGACGCACCGGTGCTCTCCATCGCATCGACCAGTGACGGTAGGGCTTCGGGGATGAACGCCGCTTCGTTGTAGACGGGCACGACGACGGAGAAGGAAGCAGTCATTTGGGTTGGCAGAGTGTAAAAGCAAGCACTTGGTACTTGGTACGGTCTTGTGAGCAAGATCCCACTAGTCCTGGAGAGAGATTGAGCCTCATCGACCCCAAACTCGCCGAGATCCTGGTCTGCCCAGTCGACAAGGCAGACCTCACCCAGGATGTGGAGGCGTCCCGTCTCGAGTGCACAGAATGCGGTCGGCGCTATCCGGTCCGCGAGGGGATACCGGTGATGCTCGTCGACGAGGCCGAAGGGGGGCCCGACGATGTGTCGGGCAAATAGTCACCCGCATCGCGGGCGCTATCTTCGGGACACATCACTGAATGACTGACATGCTCTCGTCGATCCAAAGCCTGGGAAGCCAGCTTCGCTGGGCCGCCGAGCAAGAAGTGCCCGCCTTAGGCACCTATTCGGAGGTTCTGTACGTTGGGATGGGTGGATCCGGAATAGCCGGCGACTATGTCGGCGCCATCGCCGAGCCTTTCGGCACACGCGTCGTCGTTCACAAGGGTTATGGCCCGCTGCCTCTCTGGGCGACCAGGGCACGACCGCTGGTGGTGGCCGCCTCCTATTCGGGCAACACCGAGGAGACTCTCGACTTCGTGGTGAGTGCTCGCGATTCAGGTCTCCGGGTGGCGACAATCACGACAGGCGGCCGACTGGGTGAGCTGACGGCAAACCACGATTGGTCGTCCGTATCGGTGCCTTCCGGCTTTCAGCCTCGGGCCGCCGCCGGGTACATGATCGGGGCGGCTCTCACTGTCCTGACGGGCGCCCATGCGGTGGATGATCAACGTCTTGCCTTTGTCGAGGCGGCGACGATCGCAGACGAAGCTACTTCCGAGGGCAGCGATCGTTGGATGGAGGCGGCCCATATTGCCGAGCAACTCGACGGGCGCATCCCGATCATTTACGCCGGTGGGCCCGTGAGCGGCGCCGTCGCCCGGCGGTGGAAGACACAAATCAACGAGAACGCCAAAGTTCCCGCCTGGTGGTCGATGTTGCCGGAACTCGACCACAACGAGATCACAGGGTGGGAAACCATGTCTGAGATGACAAGAAAGCATCTCGGCATCGTTGCCCTCCGGGACCGGAGTGATCACGATCGCATTGCAATTCGACTTGCCCAAACCAGCGCACTCACCCAAGATGCCGTGCCCTGGGTGGCCGAAGTCAATTCGAGCGGTGTTTCGCTGCTGGCCCGGTTGGTGTCGCTGACTGCTGTCGGAGACCTTGTCTCGTGGATGCTGGCCGAGTCGGCGGGCGTAGACCCGGTACCCGTAGCCACCATTGAGAAACTGAAGAAACTGCTAGTTGAGGAATACTGAATGAACTACGACATCGCCCAACCTGACCTGGCGGAAGACGGTGCTCGCCGCGTTGAGTGGGCCGGACGACGAATGCCGGTCCTGAAGACCGTACGGGAGAGATTTCTCGACGAGCGACCCCTCGAAGGCCACGTTGTGGCCGCGTGTCTTCATGTGACGGCTGAGACGGCCAACCTGATGTTCGCCCTGCGAGACGGGGGGGCAGAGCCCATCCTCTGCGCCTCCAACCCCCTCTCCACTCAGGATGACGTCGCCGCAGCTCTCGTCGCTGAAGGGATCCCGGTATTCGCCATTCGCGGTGAGGACGACGACACCTACTACAAGCACATCAATGCCGTACTCGACCATGCCCCGGCCGTCACGATGGACGATGGAGCCGATCTCGCCACCGTGCTCCATACCGATCGCCGTGACATTCAGGTCATTGGCTCGACCGAAGAGACGACCACAGGTGTCATTCGACTCAAGGCGATGGCCGCGGACGGTACGCTGCGAGTGCCGGTCGTTGCGGTCAACGACTCGGCGACCAAGCATTTGTTTGACAACCATTTTGGAACCGGGCAATCAACCCTCGACGGCATCATTAGAGCCTCCAATGTTCTCCTCGCCGGACAGAACCTCGTTGTTGTCGGTTATGGAGACTGTGGTCGAGGTGTGGCGAAACGAGCAGACGGGCTTGGAGCCAAGGTGATCGTGGTCGAGATCGACCCGGTCCGCGCCTTGGCCGCCGCCATGGAGGGCTATCGGGTGATGACTGCGGCGGACGCTTCTGCGGAAGGTGACATCTTCATCACCGTCACCGGCAACAAGCACGTTATTCGGTCCGAGCACTTCGCCAAGATGAAGGACGGGACGATCCTCGCCAACTCGGGTCACTTCGATATCGAGATCGACCTTGCCTCACTTGGGGCAGAAGCGGTGGCGCGTCGCCCGGTCCGGGAGAATCTCGAGGAATTCGAGATGCCCGATGGCCGCAGAATTTTGCTCGCGGCCGAAGGACGTCTGGTCAATCTCGGTGCCGCCGAGGGGCACCCGGCGGACGTCATGGACATGTCGTTCAGCAATCAGGCGTTCGCCGTGGAGTACCTGATCAAGAACGAAGGGTCACTCGAGCCCAGGATCTACACGCTTCCCGACGAGATCGACGACGACGTCGCTTCGATCAAGCTGGCACACATGGGTGGTGGCTTGGAGACTCTGACCGAGGAACAGGTCACCTATATGTCGGGCTGGAAAGAAGGGACATAGCACCCAATACCCGACACGGAACGTATTTTCTGTCACAGAGAGGAAATAGGTTTTCCGACATGCTGTGTCAGGCCTGTCACCGTTTCCATCGCGGTCACCTTCTGTGCGCCGAGTGTCGGCAACGACTCCGTCCGGCCGCCGATCGCCTGCTTCCCGGTGGTTTTCGCCTCCTTGCCGCATTTGAGCACTCGGGTCCCGCAAAAACCCTGATTCATCACTTCAAATATCGAGGTCTGACGGAGTACGCCGACCTGGCGGCCTCGATGCTGGCAAAGCGTTTGCCCCCACTACCGCTGGTTCCGGTACCCAGGGCTCTGACGAGACGGGTCCGTTATGGCGTCGATCCGGCCCGTGTCCTCGCCGACCGGCTAGCTCACTATCTCGGGGTGCCGGTCCTGCCCCTTCTTCAACCGCCGCTACACAAGCAGCGACGCGCCGGGGGTGATCACAGCCGTGCCGTCACCGGGTTCAGACTGCGCCAGGTTCCCAAAGGGCCGGTCCTGGTCGTGGACGATGTGGTGACAACCGGCGCCACGCTGCTGTCGGCAATCACTTCGATCGGCGAGAGCCGTGTCCGTGCTGCGGTCGCCGCCAATGCGGTGCCGGGGGTGTCTAGTGGTGTGTCGTGGAAACACCACTAGTCTCCGCCTCCCGGAAACGAAGCCGAGTGCTCTTCGTCGCCCAGTAGAGGTACGCCCGACCCATGGCATCAGTTCTCATTGTCGATGACGCCGAACTTTTTCGCGAGGCATTGAGCGCTGCTTTTGTCCAGGAGGGGTTTGAGGTTGTCGGGGCCGCCGCCGAGGCAATGACAGCAATCGACCTGACGCGGGAATTCGAGCCCGACATTGTGATGCTCGACCTACTCATGCCGGGTATGTCAGGACTCGAAATCGTGGGCACCATAATCAAGACCAGTCCAAAGACGCGGGTGGTCTTGCTCACGGCAAGCGAATCCGCCGAAGATCTTCTGGCAGCGGTCAAAGCGGGAGTTTCCGGGTATCTGACAAAGGACACCCCGCTTCCGAGACTCGTCGCCGCCATGAACGACGTGCTCGATGGTGGTGCTGCGGTGTCACCTGCCATGGGAGGCAAGCTCTTCTCTGCACTACGCGATCTTCTGCGTCATCACGGCACCGTGTCGCGACGTCCCGAACTGACCGGTCGGGAGTTAGAGGTCCTGACACTGGTCGGGGAGGGCAAGACTTCGAGGGAGATTGCCGAGCAGCTTTACATCTCGGAAAACACGGTCCGCAACCACGTTCGCAACATTCTCGACAAGCTGGGATTGAAGTCCCGGTTCGAGGCGGTTACCTGGGCGCATCGTGAGGGGCTCATACAGGTCCGTTGACCTGACGACCCGAAGTGGGTCAAATCAGCACTGAGGGTAGGATTAGGGGGTCAAATGCCCATTCTCCAGAAGGTTCTCCGCGTCGGCGAAGGCAAGACCCTCAAGGAATTCCAGAGAATTGCCACCGCCGTCAATGACATCGAAACGCAATTCGAGTCATTCAGCGACGAGGAACTGGCCGCCAAGACAACTGAATTCAAAGACCGTGTAGCCAACGGCTCCAGCCTCGACGAGATTCAGGTCGAGGCCTTTGCCGTGGTTCGTGAGGGGGCAAAGCGAGTCCTCGGACAGCGACACTACGACGTGCAGGTGATTGGGGCCGCCGCTCTTCATCGCGGGATGGTTGCCGAGATGAAGACCGGTGAGGGCAAGACACTTGTCTCGACGATGCCGGCCTACCTCAACGCCCTCACTGGAGCCGGCGTTCACATGGTCACCGTCAACGACTATCTGGCCAGTCGTGACGCCGAGTGGATGGGCCATATCTATCGCTTCCTGGGGATGGCTGTTGGGCTGATTCAGAACAACATGCCTACTGCCCTGCGTCACCCGGCCTACGACTCCGACATCACCTACGGGACCAACAACGAGTTTGGGTTCGACTATCTGAGGGACAACATGGCCATGGCCGCGGAGCACCGGGTCCATCATGGCTACCGCTATGCCATCGTCGACGAGGTCGACTCGATCCTGATCGACGAGGCAAGAACCCCCCTGATCATCTCGGGCAAGCTTTCCGATAGCGCCAAGTGGTACAAGGACTTCGCCAAGCTCGTTCGTCGTCTTCAAGACGGTCTTCACTACGAAGTAGACGAGAAGAAGCGCCAGGTGCTCACCACCGAGGAAGGAGTGGCTCGTGTCGAGCAGATTCTCGGGATAGAGAACCTCTATGACCACGCCGCCGTCGACTTCGTTCATCATCTGGAGACAGCGCTGAAGGCGGAGGCCCTCTACAAGACGGACGTCGATTATCTGGTCGATCACGGCGAGGTGAAGATCGTTGACGAGTTCACCGGTCGTGTCCTGGAGGGTCGTCGCTACTCCGAAGGCCTCCATCAGGGGATCGAGGCCAAAGAGGGTGTGGCCATCAAAGAAGAGAACCAAACCCTGGCCACGATCACCCTTCAGAACTTCTTCAGGCTCTATGAGAAGCTCGCCGGTATGACCGGTACCGCCGAGACCGAGGCCGCCGAGCTTGCCTCGATCTACGGTCTCGAGGTCCTCGCCATCCCGACAAACCAACCGGTCATGCGGATGGACGAGGGCGACCTCGTGTTCAAGACCGAGGCCGGAAAGGTCGGAGCCGTCGTCGACGACGTGAAAGCGCGATACGACCAGAGCCAGCCCGTGCTCTTGGGGACGATCTCGATAGAGAGATCCGAGCTCCTGTCGAAGGCTCTGAGCAAGGCCGGCGTCAAGCACGAAGTCCTCAACGCCAAACACCACACCCGGGAGGCCGACATCATCGCTCAGGCGGGCCGGCCGGGGGCGGTGACCGTGGCCACCAACATGGCCGGCCGGGGTGTTGACATCATGCTGGGTGGCAACCCCGAAGGGATGGCCCGCGTCGAGTTGAAACGTCGTGGTATTGCTGCGGACGACCCCTCATACGAAGGGCTCGAGAAGAAGCTGACCGAGGAGTTCGTGTATCAGATCGAGCCCGACAAGCAAGCAGTCATTGACGCCGGGGGTTTGTACGTGGTCGGAACCGAGCGACATGAGTCAAGACGGATCGACAACCAGCTGAGGGGTCGGTCCGGGCGTCAGGGCGATCCCGGCGAGAGTCGCTTCTATCTTTCACTCGAGGACGACCTGATGCGTCGATTCCAGGGTGAGTGGGTAACAAGCATCATGGAGAGGTTGAAGATCCCGGACGACCAACCGATCGAGGCCAAGATGGTCTCCAAGTCGATCGAGAGGGCCCAACGCCAGGTCGAATCTCAGAACTTCGAGATACGCAAGAACGTCCTAAAATACGACGAAGTGATGAACCGCCAGCGCGAGGTGATCTACGAGTGGCGGCGTTCCGTTCTGGAGGACACGGCTGGAGACGACCTGATCGGCGATTGGATCGTCGATGCCATAACAGCCACCATCGAATTCGAGTTCTCACCCGACCTCGCCAAAACCGAATGGGATTGGGACGCGATGAAGAGGGAGCTCGACCAGTTTTACCCCACGCAGGTCGACGAGTCGAAGTTCGAGGGGTCGTACGACGTCGACGATATCATTGATTTCGCCGTCGATGAGGCGCTCACTGCCTATCACGAGCGAGAGGACGAGCTGGGTGCCGACGTGATGACCCGGGTCTCAAAATCGGTGATGCTGTCCGTTATCGACAACAAGTGGCGGGAGCACCTTTCCGAGATGGATTACCTCCGGGCCGGTATCGGGCTGCGTGCGATGGGCCAGCGTGACCCGCTCACGGAGTATCAGCGTGAGGGGTTTGACATGTTCACCGACGCCGTCGATTCCGTGAAGAGGGACGCTGTCAGATACATCTATCACGTGGAGCTGGCGCAGCCGAAGACCGCGCCGCAGCGGGTGCAGGCCGCGCCCGCCGGCAGCACGGCCTCGAGGAAGCCGGTCACTTCCGAGAAGATAGGGCGCAACGACCCCTGTCCTTGTGGGAGTGGAAAGAAGTACAAACGCTGTCACGGCGCGGCTTGACCTGGCCCTGCCTTGGAGATCAACAACCCTCAGGCGGCGGTTGCCCAGCTGCGAAAGCGTCTCGGTGAGGCTCGATTGTTTCTCGACCTCGAAGGCAAGGCCGCAGACCTCGAGGAGCTCCGTGAGAAGGCATCGTCTCCCAACCTTTGGGACGATCCCGACGAAGCGCGTGTAGTCAGCCGGCGGCTCGCTCGCTACGAGGCGCTGTTCGCCCAGGTCGACGGGCTGGCGTCGCAGATAGATGACGCCGAGGTTCTGCTGGAATTGGCAGCCGAGGCCGGCGACAAGGAGTCGCGGGACGAAGCCATCGGTATCCTCGAGGAGTCGGGTTCGTCCCTCGATGACCTCGAGCTCGAGTCGCTCTTCTTCGACGAGTATGACGAGGCGGACGCCATTCTCAGCGTTCACGCTGGAGCCGGCGGAGTCGATGCCCAGGATTGGGCCGAGATGATGGCCCGGATGTACCAACGTTTTCTCAGCGACTCCGGATTCTCCGTGACTGTCGAAGAGGTCACAGAGGGTGAGGAGGCTGGAATCAAGTCGGCGACATTCACGGTCAAGGGTGATCGCGCCTATGGCATTCTCGAGTCGGAGCGGGGGGTGCACCGGCTGGTGCGGATCAGCCCGTTCGATGCCAACGCC
>JAPUJM010000011.1 GCA_027296205.1 Actinomycetota bacterium | reverse complement strand
GGTTGGGTGGGGAGTGTGTGCGGGTGGGTGCTTCCTGACGTGAGTCTGGAGGTACGAGATGTCAGTGAAACCCCCTGATCTTGTCTGGCAGTCAAGAGGTCGCCGGTTCGAATCCGGCCAGCCCGACGGGGAGAATCCTTGCGCTGTAAGGGTTCCCTGCGGTTGGGTTTGTGACTGTTGCGGACACGTGTCGCGATTTCTGGGTGATTTCTTGGTCGACGCAGGCGCACGGCCACGGAATACGGTTTTCGTATCAGGGTGATCCCCTTCTCGATGGCTATCCCGGGGATGATTTGGTCGAAGTTCCGTGGAGGGCGCGGGAGGTATCAGGCCTCTTCAACCAGGAGGCCATCCGCCGGATTCGGCGTGGGTGTGAACTCGCAGCGTGGCGTTCAATGACGCGTTCGGCGGGTATGGCCACCCGGTCCTCCAACGGGACGGGTTCCGTTGCATTACTGCGGCCTCGACGGCACCGCAGCCCTCGGCAAGTGGCTCCACCTGAGCTGGGACCATCTGCTGCCCAAAGGCCACCCCGACTGCGACGACCACCGCTACATCATGGCCGCCTGCGGGTTCTGCAACGAGGTCCACAACCGGACCCGGTTCGACGTCGAAGGGAAGACTCCGGAGCAGGTCGTGGCGATGAAGAAGGAGCTGTCCTGGCCCGCCGGGCCGACTATGAGGAGTTCTGGCAGGAGGAAGTGGCATGGGACTGACCACTGCCCGCCGTTTCCAACGAAGCCAACGTCAGGCTAAAGGCCACCGGCCTGAACTTCTTGTCAGCAGCGGCTGGTATTTTCGTGACATCGGACATCGGAGGCGTAACCGACGATGACGCCAACGGAATATGAGCACCACGTTGCGAACCTGTTGAGAGCGGAAGGTTGGCACGCCCAGGTGACTCCGCCCCGGCGCGACTTCGGCCTCGACATCGTCGGGAGGCGACCTGGTCGTCGGCTTGGTGTCCAGGTCAAGATGTACGGAACGGGGAGACCGGTCAATGCGCAGATGGTGATGCAGCTCTACGGCGCGGCGAAGTACCAGGACTGCTCCGAGGTGATGCTCGTTACCGACGGCCGGGTGCTCGACGATGCGAGGCGGGTCGCTGAGAAGCTCAAGATCGAGATATGGCAGCTGCCAGTACCGACGTCGGACACCGCCAGACCTGGCACGGCGTCGCATCCAGCAGTAGATGGGGGCTGGACCTTCGATCGCATCTGGGAAGAGCATGTCATGCCGTTGGCTGGTCAGGTCTTGAGCCGCCCGGACGGGTCCGCCAACGAGGTCGTTGCCGTCGATTGGAGCGGGCTGACACGGCGAAGCTCAAAGGGGAAGGTCGGAGTAATCGACATCGAGATCTTCAGATGGGCGATCGAGCGACTCCTCAATGGGGAGGTGGTGCTTCGCAGCGAGATTGATGACGAGTACCCGAAGCGCGCTTCCTCAGGGATCGTGCTCGTCCTCGGATCACTCCCCATGTTTGGGACTGGCAGGCTGGGTTCGAAGATGGGACTTCGACTCGGGGCTGGACAATGAGCGCGGCCACACTCTCACCTGCGTGGCTGCGGGACAACGGCTTCACCGGGTCCTCCACGATCGATGACCTTCGATCCCGTCGTGCGGTTGTGCCAGGGCTACCCGGGGTGTACATCGTGTACCGCGACCAGCTCAACCCGGCCGAGTTCCTGGACCGGAGTACCGGGGGATGGTTCAAAGGCCGTGATCCATCCGTCCCGATCGGCAAGCTCGAAGCGAGTTGGGTCGAGGAGGCCCATGTGCTCTACATCGGCAAGGCGGATTCCGGCCGTACTGGCACGAGGGGCGTTCGCGTACGAGTCGACGAGTATCTCAGGTTCGGTCAGGGAGAGCCGATCGGCCACTGGGGCGGTCGCTACCTCTGGCAACTCGCCGACGTCGACGAGCTCCTCATCTGCTGGAAGCCGTGTTCAGACCCGGCGGATGAGGAGGCACGACTACTGGACCTGTTTCGGGCAGCACACGATGCTTTGCCCTTCGCCAACCTTCGGAGCGGGTCGCGTTCCAAACGGAAGGCCACCTGAAGGTCGACGACTTCTCCAGGAACGCAGGCAGCCTCCGAGCGAGGACTCTCCTAGGTAGCGCATATCGGCACATATGCGCTACCTCGGCTCAGAGTCCAGGGAGCGCATATTGCCGGTTATGCGCTAGCTGAGATCGGACTGCGGCGCGTCGGTGTCCACGGGATCGAGTTGCTTCAGAGAATCTTGTGTGACGGCGAGCTCCTCGATCGAGGTTTCGACGACAAGTTCGAGAGTCTCCCGGAGCTCGTTGTACAGCCTCTCCATCGCACCGAAACGACGCGTCAGCTCTTGGCGTTCGATAGAGAGATCGGCTACCCGACGCGCCGCATCGGCCTCGACAGCACCGAGCTCCTCGCGGCCTGCGTCTACGATCGCTGCGCTTTCGCGGCGAGCTTCGGCGAGCATCTCTTTTGCCTGATCAAAAGTCTCCTTAGTGATCCGACTCACTTCGAGTTCCGCCTCAGCCACGGCCCCGGCCACCGTCGCATCGCGTTTTTGCGACGCCTCATCAACCATCAAATGGGCGGCTTCTCCGACGGCGTCATGGAGCTGCTGATCAACGGCGACTCGATATGTCCGGCGCAAATCGAGTTGACGCGCCGCATCCGTCTCCAGCTCGATGGCTTTCGCGAGCTGCTGCTCCAGGCTGATGACGTGACCTTGGCTATCCAACACCTGTTGGCGCAGATCAACGACCGGCTCCCCCGCGGCCTCGGCCGCTGCCGAATCCTCCCCGACCACCCGCAACGACGCGTCCTCCGAGCCTGCCATCACCACACCCCCCACATCTCCCACGGTCCAGCACCATCACGGTACCAGGCGAGCACGGTCCCGGCGATGGCTACCGCACTCGCCCAAGACGAGTGAGGCCGGCCGGGGCAGACGGCCCAACTCAGGTAGCCCATATGGGGCATATGTGCTACCTCGCTCAGTCCGCCGCCGGGGCGCATATTGCCGGTTGTGCGCTAGCGATTGAGGCTGTGGTCCTGTTGTTTGGGTGGGCTCCGTGCTGCCGGTGCGGGTGTCGCCAAAGCCACTCCAAACCCCGGACCGTGGACACCCGTCGATCTCGCCGCCATCGCCTCGCAACAGGTCTTATGACGGACTAGTCAGTTCACCCGGGGATGTTTGTGCACCCCGGCGCGACCTGTCGAGTGATACGTTGCCTAGAGCGACGGGTTGTGGAGACTCGTCGTTGGAAGCGGACCCCGGTGAGATCGGAACTTAGCGGTGACGTGATTACCGGGGTCCGTTTGCTTTCCCCCTCTGCCCCACGGACTTAATCGACGACCGGCTGGGCTTCTTGAGCTTCTTTCTTGGGCTGCGACCTGGTGATCTCGTCAAGACGCGCCGAACCCCGGAACGAGGACCACCCTGGTCGGGATCGTTCCGGGGTCCAGTCCAGCGACGAGTCCAGCTGTCGCAGCAGCACGTGGACCCATCGAATCCCCCTAGATGTAGAACATCGGCAGACGGACCGGTCGGGGAGAGACACAGCGCCGTCCGGCTGGGGTGACTAGCCACCTATCGAGCTAGCGCATGACGGCACATATGCGCTACCTGTACTCAGGCGAGGACAGCGCATATTGCCGGTTATGCGCTACCTGATTTTGGCGAATCGCTCGGGGAGCGCGAACAGAATGCCGGTTCACGAGCGGGTCCGGGACTGGGAATCCCTCACGCGTGGCGTGCGATATGTGCGGGTCGCGATCCTTCTGTGGCCGGGAGGGCGGACCGTGACAAGTCAGCCGGTTACCGCAGACTGACCAGATCACACGCCCCGACCGGGGAGTGGCAACCCGGCCAACTTTCGCCGAGAGTGATCAGCCGAGTTCACGTCACTTCTGAACGGCTCGTCCTGGAACCAAATGGCAGGCGATCAATCCATCGGGACACCGCTGGTGCAGTCGAGTATCGTCGGATCGTCGCCTGGTTGAAACTGAGTCACGCTCTTGCAGACCGCTTCAACCGACCCTGCCA
>JAPUJM010000109.1 GCA_027296205.1 Actinomycetota bacterium | reverse complement strand
CTGAACATCGCCCACTGCTGATAGAGAAGGAGATATCTCCCCACCGTTTGCCACGCTGCCGGGAACCCCTCCTGAACCGGGAAGTAGAGCCAGGTCATGGCGTTAGACACGATTATGAAGCCCAAAGCGAACGTGGCCGTGATATTCCGCGATCGATTTCTGTCGACAACTGCCCCAACAGGAGTCGATTCCAGAGTGCTCCGCTTGAAGAGCCGATCCCAAACCGGTGTCGGCAGGAAGACGAGCCACACGAACATCATGACAAACGGAAAGATTCCGATGCCCATGAGTAGGGCTATCCCGGCATGAAATCCGATAAACGCCGTGGCGATGACCGTCCGTCGGGAATTCAACGTCCTCCCCGGGACGAAGAGAAGAACAGTGCCAATGATCTCAAATGCAACGGTCGTGACGGAGAAGAAGCCGAGAACGACCGGGAACTGGGTTAGCGCCTGCCCGAGGTCGGTACTGAAGCGCGGAATTCCCAACACCGTCTCCAACGCCGTGCGATCGAAGACCCACTCTCCCATGTGCTTGGTCACACCAGAAGAGAAATAGATGATGAACACCTGCACGAGCACCGCCGCGCTTCCGACCGAAAGGAAACGGACCGGCTTGCTCGAGCGGTCTCGTCTGGCGTCGGACGAGAGGTTGGCTCCCAGGGGTAGGAACATGCCCCAAAAGAGAAAGAGGGCAAGTAGGAAGTTCCCCAGGTCAACGCCACTTTCGGGCGCCAGAAGCGCGCTCCGAATCGGGATCGAGTAGAGCAGCCAGCACAGGATGGTGGCGAAGCGAGTTCGGTAACCGATGAACAGCATCACCGCGAAAGGAATGATCAGAACACCGGCGTAATCCACGGCGAACCCGCCTAGCCCCGAACCGGTTCTGGGCCGTGGAAGCACGACAAAGAACGCTTCGTAAAGGATGATTGCGGCGAGTCCGACCCGGAGGACGGCAAGAGCTCGCGTGTCGATCGCGAAAAGAGAATCCAGGACCCTCCGGTCGCGGGCCGTCAGGTTCAACTTCGGTGACGTTTTCGTGGGTGTGTCGGTCATCGCTCTAGCCCTGCCACAAGTCTCTATCGACATGGCGGTGCTTCCCATTTAATCGTCCATACAAGGAACCTCACGAAAAGGCGTCGATTGAACAACCACGGCTCAGCCAGGTCGGTAGGGGTCCTCTAGCTCGACGATGGCTCCACCTTCGGTCGCCGTGTCCAGGAGGTGGAGAGCCGTCCCGACAACGCGACTGTGGGTCGAGCTGTCTCCTGGTGGTCCCAGGGGGCGACCCATCGGGTGGCGCGTGATCACTGTGCGGGGGAAGCCCATCTCTTCGGCAACATGTCTGAAGGACCGGACAATCACGGTGACAGTTGGAAGACCCTCCATTTCGGCTTTTCTCGCTATGTGTCCGACCGACACATGACAGACCGGTCAGACGGGTACCAGGAAGAGCGCCTCGATGCCTTCGCTCTCCCATAGTTGCACCCAGTCGTCGAGCTCGTTGTTGAGGCGACCCTGCGAGCAGGCTCCGACGAAAGAAAACAGAGTCGGAGCAAGTCGTCCTATGCGACCGGCGCGCTCGGCTTCAATGAGAGGCGCCCTGGGAAGGGCAACATCTAAATCACGAGACACCGACCGGATGTCGTATCCGGGGTGGCGTACCCGGATCTCTGCGGCAGACAGGTCCCTTGGGATCTCACTCAGAACGGGCACGGCTCGCAGAAACTCAGTTATTTGGGCAATGGCCCAATCCTGAGTCATGTCATCCCGGTCAAGGGGTGACGGATCATCGCCCGAGACGAAGTGTCCCGACGAAGTGACCAGGCCGACTGTCGTTTCGGTGAGGGGCTTGGCAAGCGGTGTGAACGGGCGGTCCTCATAGACGTAAGTTCTCTTTGCGGTGGCCTCCGGCTGATAGGCCCTCACCTGCCATTCGTACACGAGGTCGATCAGCCGATCGGTCGATGTGCCGTCGAACAGCTCACCAACCTCTTCGAGAAGTCTGCTGAAGAACTCTCCAGCTTCATCGGAACTGATCCCTTTGAGGAATTTGAACGACAGATCGTTTCTCGAGCCATAGGCAAACGAGTCCTTGAACTCCTCGAATGACTCGGTCGCTCCGTCCCTCATGAGCACACAGCTCCGGCGATAGCAAGTCGGTATCGCCCCTTGGCTTCTATAGCCTTCCGTTCTCTTTCAGACAGCAAAACCGAGTACCCAGGGCACTCGGTTTTCTGCTTCTAAAGCCGACTCAGCGGCGAGGGCGTGCCTCGTTGACCACGAGCTCGCGGCCTCCGATGTCGGACCCGTTGAGAGCCTCGATTGCTTCGTTTGCGGCCGAATCGGCCATTTCGACGAATCCAAAGCCTCGAGACCTCCCGGTCTCGCGATCGGTGATCACACGTGCCGAATCGACCGAGCCATGAGGCTCGAACATTTGGCGGAGATCGTCGTCGGATGTTGTGTAAGGCAAGTTGCCTACGAACAGATTCACAGTGTCTTCCTCTACAGTGGACGGGAGGCCAATCCATGCGGCTACCCGCGCGACCCTAAGTCGCGGTCTGAGAGGATAGCCCAACCGGGGACGAGTGTGGCCTCCGAAGCCGACCGGCATCGAAACACCGTGGTTCAGATGTGAATTTCTCTGACCACCGGCGCCCGGAATGATCCAGACCCGAGTTATTTCTATGGGTCGGCTAGTCGACGGTCTTCGCTTCATCGGAAGCGACTTCCTTCGCCAGCTCGAAACCAGGTCCGAACGTGTCAGTCCAGACAACCGTGGTGTAGAGCCAGAGAGCGGTGGCAATCAGCAGGAGCGGGAATGAGCGGGCGACCCATGGGTAGGTCGACTCGCTGGCGCCAAGCCAGCCGCCAATCAGCGCACCGAGGGGGAGTGTCGCCCAACCGATGGCGCGGCTTGCCGTGATCACACGGCCCAGCATCGATTCCGCGGCGTAGTGCTGACGGATAGTCGCCAAAGGGATGTTGATGACGGAGACTCCGAACATCCATCCCGCCTGGAGTGCCAGCGTCAGGAGACCGTAGGTCGTGAACATCACGAGAAACAGCCCGACTCCGGCGATGGCCATCCCGGCCACCAGAGCCCTTCCCAAACCCAACCTGCGGGTGATTCGGGGAGCGATGAGGGCGCCGATGACCCCACCCACGCCCATGGCGAAAAGAAGAACCCCAACCTGGAGCTCGGACTCGGCCATCAGGACCTCGAAAGCCAGCACCACAAAGGTCGCCTCGATGAAACCCATGACAAAGTTGGGGACGGCCGAGGCGATGGTGGTGACCCGAAGCCTCGGTTCGGCCCAGAGGTATCGAATCCCGTTGACTGCCTCGGTGAAAAAAGGCTGCCTCTCGTCTTCTGGACGGCGATGATGGGGGACACGCCCGACCCACTTCAGCGATATCGCCGAGGCCACGAAGGTCAGGCCGTTGACGAAAAGCCCGAGCGCGGGCCCGGCGAAGACGACGGCCATGACGCCCGCCAGAAGAGGACCAAGGGCAAAGCTGGCCTGCTGACTCGCCGCGACATACGCGTTGGCGTCGGCCAAACGCTCTCGCTTGACGATTGAAGGGATCAGGGAATAGAGCGCCCCATCAAAGAGAGTCGTCATCGACCCGATCAAGAATGCCATCACAAACACCGTGGAGGTTCCGTAGTTCCCCACTTCCGCGGCCAGATAGAAGAAGGCCGAGGCGCGCAATAGGTCCGTCGCCACCATCACCGGCCGCAGATGCCATCGATCGAGAAGAACACCACTTACCAGACCTACCAGCAGGGTCGGGGCGGTCTCCAGCGCGTACGCGATCGAGAAATCCAGGACGCTCCCCGTCCCGGTGAATTCCTGAATATGAAGAACGAGGAGCGGAATCGTCAGGAAGGCGACGTACGTGCCGACCTGGCTAATGGTTTGACCCACCCACAGTGCGATGTAACGGGGGCCGAGCGACCGCATTGAAGTGACCGGATTCACCATTCGCACGATAACCCCGGGTGGCGCTCTGTCTAGGGCTTGTTAGATTCAGGTACCCATGGCCGAACCTCAAGAAATACCTCAGATCGCAACAGAGCTGATCGACATCTCCCGGGAGTACCTCCTGCAAGAGACGATCGAGCCCGCCAAGCGTCTTGGCAAGGTCGCGGCCAAGGGTGTCGGCGGCGCCATGGTCCTGTCGATTGGGGCGTTCCTAATCGCCTGGGCCGTCTATCACAGTCTGAAGATGGTCTTTCCTGTGGGCGAGTGGTGGGTGGTTCTTTCCCGTTTTCTCACTGCCCTCGCCGCGGCAGGTACCGCAGGGATAATCGTGTGGAGGATGCAGAGTGACGATCTCCCGGGATGATCTGGAGGCCAAGGCTCTCGAGCTAGTCGACGCCGTCGACGACACCAGACGCTCGACTCAGGACAAGGCCATCCTCATCGCCGTGGTGATCGGGGTTGTGGTGATCACAGCCTTCGTGGTCGGTCGGAAGAGAGGCCGCCGCAACAAGACGGTCGTCGAGGTCTACCGCGTCTGACCTCCGGATCGGTTCACAACCGTTTTGTGAAGATCTACGCGGGTTATGGCCGCGCGAATCTTCACAAAACCGAGGTGGCCTTCTCGAAACGTGAGAAGCCATCACTCAGGGCGCTAACCGTTGATGAACCTCACGATCTCCTCGCGGACCGACCGTGGATTGCGTCTCACTTGTCGAGCGCTGAAGCGTCTCATCTGCCAGCCGAGCTCCATCAGCATGTTCTGACGCAAAAGATCGTTGTGGAGAAGGTCCGATGACGAATGGGCGTCGAGCCCGTCGATCTCGACAATCTTCATTCGGCCGGGTCAGCAGAAGTCCGGATAGGCATTGGAGCCGTCGGGCAGGTGAATGGCCCTCTGGGCAACCGGTGCCGATACCGGGGCGGACCGAATCAGCTGTGCAGCCTCCACCTCGGCGGCACTCCCGGTGATACCGTCATCAGCGAGCGCCAGGACCCGCCGCAGCTTCTTTGTCCCTCGAACACCGCTACCACCGTGTTCAACAAGGAGCCGGCCCACGGAGTCGACGGTCGTGAGTTGTTGGCGGAGGGCACTCATCAGAGCCTTCTCGAGAAACAAATCCGGCAGATACCGAGCGAGGTCGAGAAGCGTTCGCTCCGCCGATGTTGTTGGGATGCCTTCGGCTACGTCGCTCGGAAGCGGGCGACGCGTTCTATGGAGCACGACTCCTCTCGGAATCGGCTTGTCAGAATATGGAACGGTCACCTCGACGATTCGCCCGCCAACACCATCGAGGTTCCAGAGCAGTCCCGCCGTCCGATGTGAGGCCAGGGCTTCAACTCCGGCAGCCAGGACAGCGCCCCTGACTCTGGTGTGCCAAGTGATCGGAGTGACGTTCAGGTAATAGACACCGGGGTTCAATTCCTCCCATCGCCCACCGTTGACCTGTCGCTGAATGATGTCATCCGTGGCACCGAGTTCGAGGACCGTCGCTCTGTCGACAACCCCATGATTGGATCGGGCGTATTCACGGACTCTCCCCAAGTCCCACATGTGACCAGGGTGCCAACGGCGGGTGACAGATAGTTTTTGTGAAGATTCGCGCGGCCATAACCCGCGTAGATCTTCACAAAACGATTCACGGGACCGTCAGCCGCGGGCCCGCTTCTTCGGTTTGATGATCTCGAGACGCGGATTCCCCGACTTCTTGTGATGGATCACGATGGCCGCCCCCTCGGGGACCGACTGCCGGTAGATCAGCTTCTTCCGCGGCTTGGTTCGCTGCAGATACGCCAGGGCGCTCAAGGCCAAACCGAAGTAGAGATCGGTGCTGTCACCCTCACGTAGCCCGCGCAGGGTGCGATCGAAACCGACCTCCATCGCGTCCGAGCCGCCCCACATGCGACGCATGAACTTCTTCTTGTAGCTCGCCATCTTCTACCGTTGCCTTCGTCCGCAACCATATAGACACCATGCAAAACAAGAAAGTCGTGCAAATAATCGTCTGGGTCGTCGTTGTCGGGATGGTCATAGGACTTCTCTTCTCGGTGATAGCCATCTTCTGATGGGTCTCGCGGAGGGAGACCCCGCAGTCCTAGTCGACCCCAAGGGCCGACACTTCCTGCTCAAGCTCGAATCTGGTCGCATCTTCCAGTACCACCAGGGCTCCGTCCCTCACGACAGTCTGATCGACGCTGAGGACGGTTCCTGGGTCGAGGCGTCGACCGGGACGGTGCTACTGCTTCTCCGTCCCCGCCTCGCCGACTACATCCTGAAGATGAAGAGAGCGGCTCAGGTCGTCTACCCCAAGGACCTCGGGCCGATACTCGTCTACGCAGACATTGGCCCCGGGATGACCGTGGTCGAAGGAGGCACCGGATCGGGTGCTCTCACACTTGGCCTTTCCCGTGCGGTCGGTCCCAGCGGACGGGTTGTCAGCGTCGAAATCCGGGAAGACCACGGGGCCCATGCCCGTAAGGCGATCGAGCGTTGGTACGGCGAGATCCCGGAGAACATCGATCTGCGGATCGGAGACGTCTCCGATGCGGTGGCCGACGTCACTCCCGAGCGAATCATTCTCGATCTCCCCGAACCGTGGCACGTCCTCGAGACAGCATCAGAGCACCAACCATCCGGGGGAGTCCTGTGCGCCTACCTTCCGACGGTCCCACAAGTGCAGACGACAGTCGAGAAGGCACGAGAGATGGGAACGTTCGCTGAGATCGAGGTCAAAGAGTTCCTCGTCCGGGATTGGAACGTGTCCGGGCGATCCGTGCGCCCGGAACACAATATGGTCGGCCACACG
Organism: Actinomycetota bacterium; assembly: GCA_027296205.1. Taxonomy (GTDB): domain Bacteria; phylum Actinomycetota; class Acidimicrobiia; order Spongiisociales; family ZC4RG35; genus SZUA-217. Next base: position 27,753 of record JAPUJM010000109.1, on the reverse strand, counting down.
GGCTTCCTCGTCTTCATGCGCAAAACCGATTCCGCGCCCAGCCGTTCGTAGTGCCGGCGACGGACTGCGCGGGGAGATTGCCCGCGACGTCTTCGTTTTGCCGGACCAATCTCACGAGCGCCTAAAGGATCGCAGATAAGTAACCGAACCCCTTCGTATACTCATTGCAGGCGACCCTAGGCCAGGAGGAAAGCCGTGGAAGAAGGACGGACACAGGATGACGCGGCTCAGGTTCGTCAGGTCGTCGCCGCACTCGAAGAGGAAATCGCTTATCTTCGCCGCCGGGTTCGCGAGGCCCCGGGCAAGCTCGACGACCTCGAGTCGGAGTTCTCACGCACCCGTGATCGGCTTGATCGCGCAGCCGCCCAGAACGACAAGCTCTCCCATCTCTTGGAAGAGGCCCGCGAACAACTCGGTGTGCTCAGGGAAGAGGTGGAGAAGCTCACCTCTCCTCCCAATAACTTCGGAACCGTTCTACAGGTCAACGCCGACGGCTCCGTCGATGTCCTCACCGGCTCTCGCAAGCTCCGGGTCGCCGCCCAGCCAAGTGTGGAGGTAAAGAAGCTCCAGGTCGGCCAGGAGGTCCTCCTCAACGAGGCCTTCAACGTCATCGACGTCCGATCCTTCGAGCCCGCGGGCGACGTTTTGAGGGTGCGGGAGACACTCGACGACGGCCGGGTGATGATCGTTGCCCACGCCGACGAAGAAAAGGTTCTCAAACGTTCCGAGGCGATGACAGAGGTCTTTCTCCGGGCCGGCGACTATGTCCGGATCGATACGAAGACCGGTCTGATTCTGGAGAAGATGGAGAGACCGGAAATGGAAGAACTCGTCCTCGAAGAGGTCCCCGACGTGACATATGCCGAGGTGGGCGGTCTGGCAGAGCAGATAGAGCAGATTCGCGACACCGTCGAGCTTCCGTATATGCACAAGGATTTGTTCAAGGAGTATGAACTGGAGCCACCAAAAGGCATTCTTCTCTACGGCCCGCCCGGGTGCGGTAAGACCCTGATTGCCAAGGCAGTGGCCAACAGCCTGGCCAAGAAGGTGTCCGAACGCTCAGGACGCCCCGACGTACGCTCCTACTTCCTCAACATCAAAGGCCCCGAACTGCTCAACAAGTGGGTTGGTGAGACCGAGCGTCAGATTCGTCTCATTTTCCAGAGGGCGAAAGAGAAGTCAGACGAGGGTGTTCCCGTCATCGTTTTCTTCGACGAGATGGACTCGCTGTTTCGCACCCGAGGCTCGGGAATCAGCTCTGACGTCGAGTCGACCATCGTGCCTCAACTGTTGTCTGAGCTCGACGGTGTCGAATCACTCAAGAACGTGGTCGTCATCGGTGCATCCAACCGTGAAGACCTGATCGATCCGGCGATTCTCCGCCCCGGTCGGCTGGACGTGAAGATCAAGATCAACCGGCCCGACCCTGTTGCCGCACGAGAGATCTTCCGGATCTACATCACCGATGAGACCCCGATCGACTCCGAGGAATTGAGTTCATTCGGTGGTTCTGTCGGGGATTTCATCGTCGCGATGATCGATAACACCGTCAACGACATGTACGCCACGGACAAGGACCGCGAATTCCTCGAAGTGACATACGCCAATGGCGATCGAGAGACGCTCTACTTCAAGGACTTTTCCTCCGGGGCGATGATCGAGAACATCGTCAGGCGCGCCAAGAAGGACGCGATCAAACGCCAAATCGCTGGTGGGCCGATCGGCGTGCGTTCCTCCGATCTGAAAGCTGCGATCAAACAGGAGTTCCGCGAACACGAGGATCTGCCGAACACGACCAACCCGGATGACTGGGCCAAGATCTCCGGGAAAAAGGGCGAGCGGATTGTCTATGTCAGAACGCTCGTCGGGGGAGACGAGGAGAGCCGGCTCATCGAAAAGGTCTCCGGCGGCCAGTACCTGTAATGGCAATCCACAAGGTGCTCGGAACCGAGACCGAGTACGGAATCGTCGTCAGGGGTGACCCCGGATTCAATCCGGCCGCGGCATCGTCCCTCGTTGTCAATAGCTATCCGGGAGCGAGGGTCAAAGTCCAGTGGTCTTATGAGGAGGAGTCTCCGGGACGTGACGCTCGCGGATTCGGTCACGACACTTACGGGTTGATCGATTCGGAGGGGGCCGTGGTCAACTCCGTCCTGGCCAACGGCGCCCGGCTCTACGTCGACCATGCCCACCCCGAATACTCCAGTCCCGAGTCCTACGACCCGCTGGAAGCAGTGCTCTACGACAAGGCGGGGGAGCGAGTCATGCACCAAGCCGCTGTCGTCGCCTCGGAGACCTCCGGACGCCAGGTCTCGCTGTACAAGAACAACTCCGACGGCAAGGGGAACTCCTACGGCGCTCACGAGAACTATCTGCTTTCCCGTGAGACGCCGTTTGGCGACGTGATCAGGTACGCGATTCCCTTCATGGTGACCCGTCAGATCTTCACGGGCGCCGGAAAGGTGGGTAGAGAGAACGACCGCCCCGATGTCGACTTTCAGATCACGCAACGCGCCGACTTCTTCGAGGAGCAGGTCGGTCTTGAAACAACCCTCAAACGCCCGATCATCAACACGAGAGACGAGCCTCATAGCGACCCGGCTCGGTACAGACGTCTTCACGTGATAATCGGCGACGCCAACCTCTCCGAGGTTCAGATGTTCCTGAAGTTGGGCACGACGGCGTTGATGCTCGCCGCCCTCGAAGACGGAGCCATCCCTGATCCGCTCGACCTATCCGACCCGGTCGAAGCCTGCTGGCAGGTGAGTCACGATCTTTCGTTGTGCCGACCCATCCAGCTCGACGGAGGAGGTTCGGCCACGGCTCTCGAACTGCAGGGCAGATACCTGGAATGGTTCGCCAAATATGTCGAGAAGGAGCTTGATGAGCCCGTGTGGAACCAACTCATCGAGGAGTGGGAGCGCACCCTGGCGCTACTTGAAACCGAGCCGATGCAACTGGCCGACACCCTGGACTGGGTAGCCAAGAAACGTCTGTTTGGGGGTTATGTGGCACGTGATGGACTTGAGTGGTCGAACCCCAAACTGAGGGCCCTCGACCTCCAGTATCACGATGTCGACCCTGAAAAGGGCCTGTACCACCGGCTGGTCGCCAGGGGCGAGATGCGCACCCTTTATACCGATCAACAAGTCGAGGATGCCGTCTCGACACCGCCGCAACGGACACGTGCCTATTTCCGCGGACGCTGCGTATCCGATTTTCCAGACTCACTCGTGGCCGCCAACTGGGATTCGCTGGTGTTCGATGTCGGTGGATCACATCTCAAGCGCGTTCCTATGATGGAGCCCCTGAGAGGCGACGCCGAACGAGTCGGCGCCCTCCTGGACGAGGCCGAGGACGCAGCGGACCTGCTCCGACGTCTAGAAGGATGAGATAGATGTCAGACCGAGAACGCTCCAAGTCGCGGGACAAGGGCAAGGACGAGCCCGAAGCAACAGCCGAAGCAACGGTCGAAAGCGACACCGACATGGAGGTCCTGGACGATCTCCTGGATGAAATCGACGAGGTTCTCGAGGAGAATGCAGAGGAATTCGTCAAGAACTACGTCCAAAAGGGCGGCCAGTGACCGAACGACCGATGGGGCCGTTGCCCCTCGACGTCCCGGTGCCCGGGGCCAGCTTCAGTGACCTCCTAGAGATTGTGGGAGCGAGCCCAAACTTCTCTGTTCCAGAAGGTGCCACAACCCCCTCGGCGCCGGAAGGCACCACTGTTCTTGCCCTCCACTACCCGGATGGAGTGGTGATAGCGGGTGATCGGCGGGCTACGGAAGGCAACCTCGTCGCACATCGTCGCATCCGCAAGGTGTTTAAAGCCGACCACTATTCGGCTATTGCCATCGCCGGCACTGCTGGTCTGGCAATCGACATGGTCAAACTCTTTCAGGTGGAGTTGGAGCACTACGAGAAGATCGAGGGGATCAGGCTTTCCCTGGAAGGAAAGGCCTCCTTTCTCGCCCGTTTGGTCCGTGGCCAGCTCCCCCTGGCGTTTCAGGGTCTCGTGGTGGTACCGCTATTTGCCGGATACGACGAGCGCCTCGAGATTGGCCGGGTGTACAGCTTTGATATCGTGGGTGGCCGTTACGAGGAAATCGACTTCGGGAGCACCGGATCCGGGTCACGTCTGGCCCGCTCGTATCTGCGAACAGCCTACGAGGACGATCTGACAGGCGACGATGCGGCTCAACTTGCCGTCCAGGCACTGGTCTCAGCCTCGCAGGAGGACACAGCCACCGGAGGCCCCGATCTCAGACGCGGGATCTTCCCCAATGTCGTGCGAATCGATTCGGACGGTGTTGAGGAGCTTTCCGACGATGTGATCGCCCCGATCGCAGAGTCGGCATTGGAAACAATCCGATGACCATTCCCTTTTACGTCGCGCCCGAGCAACTCGTTCGGGACAAGGCGGAATTCGCCCGGAAGGGCATCGCCCGAGGCAGGTCCATTGTCGCGGTGGATTACAGCGGTGGAGTTCTGCTCCTCGGGGAGAACCCTTCCACGGCTCTGCACAAGATCTCCGAGGTCTACGACCGCATCGCCTTCGCCGGCGTCGGGAAGTACAACGAGTTCGAGACACTGCGCAAGGCGGGCATCCGCCAGGCCGATCTCATGGGATATCTCTATTCCAGAGATGATGTCACCGCGATGGGGCTAGCCACGGCGTTTGCCCAAACCCTCGGCATGATCTTCACCCGTGACCCCAAGCCCTTCGAGGTCGAGGTTCTGATCGCCGAGATCTCCGAAGATGGTGACGAGCACCGTCTGTTCAGGATCAGCTATGACGGAACGCTTTACGACGAGCGTAACTTCGTGGCCATAGGCGGGAAGGCCGAGCAGTTGACAGAGGTCCTCGAGGAGCTGTGGCATGAGGGCATGAGCCTCGAGGAGGCTTTCGCAGCCGGTGTCGAGTCATTTCGCCGCGTCGATGACAGAGAGTCGGAGGGTTGGGAAGCCGCGGTCCTTGACGACGCCAACGGCAGACGAGCCTTCCGCCGTCTCGACGTGGAGCAGTTCACCGAGGTCTGAGCACCGGTCTTCCGACCGAGAGCTCCTATCCGGTTTAGCCTGGGTTCATGGAGCGCAGGATCTTCGGGATAGAGAACGAGTACGGAGTCACCTGCACCCTGCGCGGTCAGCGTCGGCTCAGCCCGGACGAAGTCGCTCGTTATCTCTTTCGGCGGGTCGTTTCCTGGGGTCGCTCTTCCAACGTGTTTCTAGAGAACGGGGCGAGGCTGTACCTGGATGTGGGATCCCATCCCGAATATGCCACCCCCGAGTGCGACAGCCTCGAAGACGTAGTCGCCCACGACAAGGCAGGAGAGCGAATCCTGGAGGGTCTCGTCACAGGAGCGGAAGAACGGCTCGAAGAAGAGGGCATCCGGGGCGAAATCTATGTCTTCAAGAACAACACCGACAGTGCCGGCAACTCATACGGATGTCATGAGAACTATCTGGTCAGCAGACACAAGGACTTCCATCGCACGGTCGACGTTCTCATCCCCTTCTTGGTCACACGTCAGATCTTTCTGGGTGCCGGGAAGCTGACGCAGACTCCACGGGGCACGGCATTTTCGATTGCCCAACGCGCCGATCACATTTGGGAGGGTGTGTCGTCTGCGACAACTCGATCCAGACCCATCATCAACACCCGCGACGAGCCCCACGCCGACGCAGAGAAGTACCGTCGACTTCACGTCATAGCCGGCGACTCCAACATGAGCGAGTACGCGACGTTCGTCAAGATCGGCACGATGGTCGCGCTGCTCCAGATGATCGAGCGTGACGTGGTGTTCCGCGACCTGACCCTGGAAAACCCGATACGCGCCATCCGCGAGGTGTCTCATGACATCACATGCTCCCGAAAAATCAGACTCGCCAATGGACGGGAGTTGAGCGCTCTAGACATTCAATGGGAGTACCTCGACCGAGTCATGCGATTTGCCCGAAGCCCCGGGTTCCCGGCCGAGGTCCAACGTGCCATCGATCGTTGGGAGCATCTCCTGACCGGTCTGGAGAAGGACCCGATGACCCTCCACCGGGAGGTCGACTGGGTCATGAAATACCGGCTTCTGGTGAGGTATTCAGAGGTTCGAGGTCTTCCCATGTCGGATCCTCGCATATCGATGATGGATCTCGCCTATCACGATGTCGATCGGAGCCGCGGTCTCTACTACCTGCTCGAGAGCAAGGGTCTCACCGATCGAGTCGTCACCGATGAGAAGGTGGCAGAGGCTGTAATCACCCCTCCACAGACGACTCGGGCAAAGCTCCGAGGAGCCTTCATCAGGGCGGCGAAGGCACACAAGAGAGACTTCACCGTCGACTGGGTTCATCTCAAGCTCAACGACCAGGCTCAGCGCACCGTCATGTGCAAGGACCCTTTCAAGTCCGAAGACGAGCGAGTGGAGAAACTCATCGAAAGTCTTTGAGGGAGGGCGAGGCACCCAGGTAATGCAGAACGTGGTCGAACGTGTGCTCAATCTCCTGATCTACTTGCTCGAGTCACCGGCTCCCGTCACCGCCGAGGACGTGCGTCGCACGGTTCTCGGCTACGACGAGCAGACCGACGAGGCGTTTCACCGGATGTTCGAAAGAGACAAGGACGTCCTGCGAAAGCTCGGGGTGCCTCTCAGTCGTCACCCTCTGGACGCCTGGGAGGTCGACTACGGCTACACGGTAGACCCTGACGAGTACGCCATCCCGGATCCTGGCCTCACCCAAGAGGAGCGGGTCGCGCTCTCGGTAGCGGCCAGAATGGTGCGGTTGGGTGGTTCACACGCCGGACTGGATGCTCTCCTCAAGCTTGGTGGGATAGAGCGAAGTGTTGGATTGGAACCACTCGGTGCCGACCTCGGCGCCGAAGCGGAAGTGCTCGGATCTCTGTTTGGGGCCATCACAGAGCGGAGAGCCGTGGAATTCGAGTATCGGGACAAGACCCGCCAACTCGATCCCTACGGCATCGCACACAGACGTGGCCATTGGTATCTGGTCGGAGCCGGGTCCAAAGGTGAGAGGATCTATCGGGTCGACAGGATCGAGAAGCTCACCGTCTCCGCCACGACTGGGACGTTTGCCAAGCCGAGGGGTTTCGATGTCAGATCGCTCATGGATTCACAGCCTTGGGAAACCGGATCCGACCCCGAGGTCGAAGCAAAGATCCGCTTCGATTCCGAGGTTGCATGGTGGGCAGCCCGGACCCTCGGACTCGAAGAACCCGAAGCTGAACTAGTGGCGACCGTGCCGGTTGCGAACCGCGATGCGCTCGTCGGATGGGTGCTCAGTTTTGGTGACGCTGCCGAGGTTCTCGAGCCACCCGAGATTCGAGATGAGATCCGCACGCGTATTGAGGCCGCCCTGGAGAATCTCCCGTGACCAGCTCCCGGACCGTCTCTCGTCTGTCACGCATACTGGCACTAATTCCCTACGTGCTCGAGAAAGAATCGGCTGATGTCAGCGAGATCCTCGACCGGTTCGACTATTCGGAAGACCAGCTCACACGTGACCTGAACACCGTGTTCGTTTGTGGACTCCCCGGGTACGGGCCCGGAGATCTCATGGAGGCCTACATCGACGAGGACGAAGTGATCATCGACGCGGCCGATTACTTCACCCGCGCCCCCCGGTTGACGTCCACCGAGGCGCTTGGGCTACTGGCTGCGGGAATGACGGTTGTCGGAATGGGGACCTCGACACCCGCCCTGGAATCGGCTGTGCGAAAACTGACCAAGGCAGTCATGCCGGAAGCCTCTTCGGCGCTCGTCGTAGACGTTCTCGACGAGTCGGACAACGTCGGAATCCTCCGCAACAGCGCCGCCGACCAACGGGTGGTGCGAATTACCTATCGCTCCGTCGGCAAGGAGGAAACCACCGAGCGAGAGATAGAGCCGTGGACCGTTTTCACCACCCTGGGCCGTTGGTATGTCATGGGACATTGTCGTCTTGTCGACGAAGAGCGCACCTTTCGTGTCGACCGTATCCGGGACATCGAAGTGACCGACGACATGTTCGAGCGGCCGAAACGCGTCCCGGAGCCCGGAGTGGGCTACACGGCGTCTGAGGACGATGTGGTGTGCACGATCGACCTTTACCCGAGAGCACTTTGGGTCCTCGAGTACTACCCGGTCGAGGTGCTTCGGCAGAGCAGTCGTTCCACACGGATCCGATTCTCGGCGCCGGATGCCGAAGTGCCCGCCCGCTTGCTCCTTCGTCTCGGGGAGGATGCCAGGCTGGTGAAAGGCATCGAGGTCGCCGAACGTGTCAAGGATCTGGGAGGCCGTCTCCTCACCGCCTACCGATAGGGTCGATAGACCTAGAGCACGGGTCTTCAGTCTCACCCAATGTCTGCCGATCAAAAGGGCACAAATGGGAGACCGGAGACCAGAGATGACGACAATCAAGACGACGTGTACCCGATGCGGTGACATCCACCTGACACCAGAAGACGTGGCGTTGGAGCTGCATCCTGGCGGCAGGGAGGGTGACTACCGCTTCAAGTGCCCGACTTGCACATACCTGCAACGTCGGCCGGCCAACTCCCGCGTCGTCAGCGTGCTCCTCGCCACCGGGGTGCAGTTCGAGGTCGTCAACCCTGATCCGATCTCCGAGCAGGAGATCGAAGCTTTCTCTACCGCCCTCGAGACGGAGCCGGATCCGCTCCGTCTGCTCGCCGGCTGACTTAGCTCTCCTCCAAGAGATGTCGACGGGCGCCTAGGGCAGAGTGCTCCTCGGCCTGAGGGTGGCGACTCGGGGGAGTCGCCGCCTTCTCCTTTAGCGAGGCTCGAGGCTTTAGCATGCCCTCAATGCTTCAGGGTGGCGAGATCATCATCATTGCGCTTCTGGCACTCGTCGTGCTGGGGCCGAAGCGCTTGCCGCAGTTGGCGCGCAAGATCGGGAATTGGACGACGGAGCTGCGTGCAGCGGCGAGAGAGATCTCTCGAGGCCTCGAAGCGGAGGCCGCTGACCTCAAGGCGGTCGGAAAAGAGCTCAAGGCTCCGTTGGAGGAGCTGAAGCAGCCCCTAAAGGACATCAAACGAGACATCAAGTCTGCGAGCCAAGGCGATGTCGACCCGACTGGCACGAAACCCGTGTCCGGCCCCACGCCGGAGGATGCGATGACCGAGATGGAAGAGATGGAGGGGAATCCGGATCCTCACGGGGAAGATGATTGAGTAACGACAGTCCACAGTCCTTCTTCTCCCATCTCGATGAGTTGCGATGGCGCATCCTCAAGATCGGGATAGCCGTCCTCGTCGGTGCAATCATCGCCTTTGTGTTCTCCAAGCAGCTGCGCATCATCTTGGAAGCACCCTTCGAGGCTGCGGCCCCGGACTCCTTCCTGCAGAGCCTCGCTGTCACCGAGCAGTGGGGGGTGCTGATGCGGATCGGGTTATTCGGTGGCGTGATCCTGGCCAGCCCCGTGATTCTTTACCAGTTGTGGGGGTTCGTGAATCCGGCTCTCACCTCCAAAGAGCGCAAGTGGGCGATTCCCGTGGTGACGGCGCTTGCCATTCTTTTCGTCGGTGGTGTCCTGTTTGGCTACTGGTCACTTCCCCGGGGCCTGGATTTCTTGCTCGGGGTGCTCCCCGACGTCGAGAACAACCTCCGGGTGGGCGATTACTACTCGTTCACGCTGAGATTCCTACTCGCCTTCGGTCTTGCCTTCCTGTACCCGGTGTTCCTGTTTGCCGCCGCAGCCTCCGGAGTGGTGTCGTCGAAGCAATTGGCTCGGGGACGGCGGTGGGCCGTCCTCATCGTGGTGACGGCCGCCGCCTTGATAACGCCTAGCGGCGATGCCTTCACGTTGATGCTCTTATCGGTGCCGCTCTATCTGATGTACGAGATCACGTACTGGCTGGTTCGATTCATTCTCAAGAAGTGAGCGATCGGCTGAGCGAATTCTGGGACCGGGTCGAATTCACGCCTGACGAGTTCCAACTGGAGGCGGCCGAGGCGATAGACGACGGATCCTCGGTTGTTGTCACGGCGCCGACCGGGGCCGGCAAGACCCTCGTCGCAGAGGCTGCCATCCATCTGGCACTCGATCAAGGCAAACGCTCCTTCTACACCACACCGATCAAGGCACTGTCCAACCAGAAGTTCGCCGACCTCTCAGAGGAGTACGGATCCGATCGCGTCGGGCTCCTCACCGGTGACAATGTGATCAACCCAAAGGCACCAGTGATCGTGGCGACCCTCGAGGTCCTCCGAAACATGATCTTCGCCGACGCCGGCCAACTACACGACGTGGCCTTTGTCGTGCTCGATGAGGCCCACTATCTCCAGGATCGTTCCCGGGGGGCCGCCTGGGAGGAAGTGATCATTCACTGCCCTCGTCATGTCCAGTTTGTCTGCTTGTCGGCGACCATCTCCAACAATAAGCAGTTCGCAGACTGGGTTGGTGAGAGACGCGGATCGACCCGGCTGATCACCACCGAGGAGCGACCCGTGCCCCTCGAATCGATGTACATGCTCAAAGATCGCATGGGATCACATGCTCTCCACCTCCTGCCCACCTTTGTCATCAGGGATGGGCGACGCCGCGCCAATCCACGACTGGAGCACATGCTCGGCCTCGAGCGAGGAAGAAAGCGTCGCTTCAAGACACCCAACCGCATCGAGACGATCGAAGCCCTGGCATCGGAGAACATGCTCCCGGCGATCTACTTCATCTTCTCTCGAGCGGGCTGTGATGCTGCAGTGAATCGCCTGATGGAGGCTGGGGTGAGGCTCACCGACCCGGAAGAAAGGCAGGCCATACGCGAAATCGCGGAGGGGCGCACCGCTCATCTAGGGGACGACGATCTCGACGTCCTCGGCTACGACCGGTGGATGGTTGGCCTCGACGCCGGTGTCGCCTCGCATCACGCCGGGCTGGTCCCTGCCTACAAGGAAGCCGTCGAGGAGCTTTTCGAACTCGGCTATCTGAAAGTGGTCTTCGCCACCGAGACCTTGGCGCTGGGGATCAACATGCCGGCCCGCTCGGTGGTCATTGAGAATCTCTCCAAGTTCAACGGAGAGAGCCACGAGCTTCTTCGGCCGGGGGACTACACACAATTGACCGGGCGAGCGGGCCGAAGGGGAATCGACGTCGAAGGATTTGGGGTGTTGCTTCATTCGCCGTTCGTTCGCTTCAGCCAGGTGACAGAGATCGCCTCCATTGGAGCTCACGAGCTTCGATCTAGCTTTCGCCCCACCTACAACATGACGGCAAATCTCATAGCCAACTACCGACAGGACGAAACCGAGGCTCTTCTCGAAGCCTCGTTTGCCGCCTTCCAGCGGGACGACGACCGGGCTGATGCCGGAGACGCCATCGCCGCCCTCGAGCATCGATTGACGAACGAGGAGAAGCAAGCCGAGTGTGAGCGGGGGTCGGTAGAGGAGTACCTTGCCCTGATCGAGGCTCTCGACCCGAAACGGCCCAATGATGGGATCGCGGCGACGTTGAGCACGGGCGATGTGTTGGACATCGTCGGAGGTCCTCGTGATGGCCGCTACACGGTGCTCAAGAGGCTTGCGCCAAAGAACGGCAGTGCCCGCTACCTGGTTCTGTCCACTTCGGGCCGGGTCTCGACGGTCGGCTCCCGGGAGATCCCGAGTGCAAGTCGCCGGGCGGGCAAACTCGATCTTCCCACGCCCCTCAAGCCTCGAGATCGGCGGTTCGTCCAGGAGACACTGCGGCGTCTTCGCAAAGTCCCGCCGGTCATCTCGGACGGATCGCCGCAAAGAAGAAAGTTGGTCGAGCACCCCGTTGCGGAGTGTCCCGACGCTTCTCGTCATCTCGCTGCCTCGAGACGCGCCAACCGAGTCAGACGGCGTCTCGAACAGCACAGGGCGCTGCGGCGGAGTTCCGGGTTCGGTCTTATCGAGGAGTTCCAAGCGATCCGGCAGCTACTCGAAGAGCTTGGCTACACCGAGGGTTGGTCGCTCACGCCCAGAGGAGAGCGGCTGCGACGGATCTACAACGAGACCGACTTGCTGCTGGCCGAAGCAATGGAGAAGGGATTTCTCTACGGGCTCGAACCCGCCGAGCTGGCATCACTGCTATCAGCGTTCGTCTACGAACCACGTACCGATCAGGCGTCGGTGGCCGAGTGGCCCACTCCGGAGTTGCACGCCCGATGGTCAGACATCGAGATGCTCTGGAAGGACCTGACCACACGGGAGAAGGGTCTGCGACTTTCACCGACCAGGCGCCCCGACCCTGGTTTTGGCATCCTTGCGTATCAATGGGCGAGCGAAGTGGCCTTTGATGACCTGGACGCACATGGCATGGCGCCCGGCGACTTCGTACGTGTTTCCAGGCAACTGGCGGATCTGCTTCGACAGATCAGAGACGGGGTCTCCGAACTTCGGGAAGAAGCAATGACCGCGCTCATCTCTGTAGATCGAGGAGTCGTAGCAGCCCAAGGAGTGGGCTGATCGGCAAGTGGCTCGTAGTCGTGAACCAGGCGGCCGGTCGCAAGGCGATACCGGTCGGACATGTGCAGGAGGCCTTGAGGGCCGCGTCAGTCGAAGTCGACATGGTGGTGCCCGGCTCCTCGGCCGAAACGGAAGAAGCCCTCAAGACGGCCGCTTCCGAGGGGAAGACCCACTTTGCCCTCGTCGGGGGCGACGGCACGGTCAACCTTGCGGTCAATGTTCTCTTGAACCTCGATCTGGACGAGCCGCCCACCATCGCGATCCTTCCCGCCGGCACCGGGTGTGACCTGCTTCGCACGTTTGGGCTCCCTCAGGAGTTGGGGGCTGCGGCCACACACCTGGCCACCGCCGAGACGTACGCCATCGACGTGGTGACCCTGGAGGGCTCCTGGGGTCGACGATATTTCGTCAACGTTGCCCAGGTCGGAGCCGGGGCCGCGGCCGTCGAAACAGCATCGAAGATCACGCGCAAGCTCGGCGTTCTCCGATATCCCCTCGCGTTCGGCGTCCGTCTCCCCAGGTTTCCTATGGCCAATGTGACTATTACGACGGAGCGTCGCACGTATGAGTCGGAGGCCCTCGCCGTGATCATGGCGAACGCGCAGTTCTTCGCCGGCGGATGGAATGTGGCGCCTCGAGCCACGTTGGTTGATGGAATTCTGGATATCCAGATAATCAACGCCAACAAGACTCAGGCTCCCGTCATCGTTCCGAAAGTGATCAAAGGGACCCATCTTGGCGACCCCTCGGTTCGACGCTTCACGGCCGCCGAATTCAAGATCGAGACAGACCCGACGTGGCCTCTGGAGGCAGATGGTGATCTGGTCGGGAATACGACAGTCTCGGGTCGGGTTGTTCCCGCCGCGATACATCTCAAAATCTGATGGAGCTTGACTTATACTCCCGCGCCGTTGGGATCTACACCGCTTAGAAATGGCACAAAAGAAAACTGCACACACCACAAAAGAGAAATCCAGCAACAAGAAGGAGCTGGAGGAGCTCAAGGCCGACGACGAACTCCAACCTGAGGACGATGAAGTCGAGGAAGACGCCTACGAGGACGAGGCGGATGCAGATGACTACGACGATGACGACGACGACGATGATGACGACGACGACGACGAGAAATCAGATGGGGACCACGATGAGGAGACGGCCGAGGCCCTCGAGGAACTGGAAAACCAGGAACTGAAACTGAACGAGGACGAAGAAAGCGAAGCGTTACTCGTCGATGAGGTCAAGGAGCTTCGCGCCATGCGGCGCGAGGAGCTGACCATGAACGTCGATGCCCAGGTCCAGAAGTCGGACGAGTTTGTCTGCCAGTCGTGCTTCATGGTGAAGCGAATGAGCCAGATGGCCAACAAGCGCAAAATGATCTGCCAGGACTGTGTTGCCTAGTTTGCCCGATTGCTCCATGGCCAAGAATCGTTCAGAATTATTCTTGCCGTGGGGCGTCCTCGTGGGCCGATCCCATTCGTAGGGAGGGTGAGCGCGGGAAAGACCCGCACCATCACAAGGAGGAATCATGAGTCAGTACCTGTTGTCCACATACGCTGGAGACAGCAAGGTCCGCACGCCGATGACGCCCGAGGAGACGCAGACATTCATGGAGCGGATCACTGCCCTCGAATCCGAGATGAAGGCGAGCGGTACGTTCGTCTTCACTGGTCGACTCCATGACCCCGATGCGGCGACCGTCGTCCGCTCGCAAGATGGCGACCTGGTCATGACCGATGGGCCGTTCGCTGAGTCGAAAGAGCATATTGCCGGGTTCTACATCATCAACGCGGGCGACCTCGATGCAGCACTGGCCTGGGCGGGCAAGGTCGTTGACGCAATCAACCATCCGATCGAGGTCACCCCATTCTTCGAGATGCCGGGCGCCTGAGGCCCTGACCCCCATCGCCGCCCCCTATCGGGAAACGACCGGTGTCGAGCGCGTGTTCCGTGAGGTGTACGGCCAAGCGGTGGCGACGCTGGTCCGGGTCTTCGGCGACATCACGCTTGCCGAAGACGCCGTCCAGGACGCATTCGTTGTTGCCAGTGACCGATGGCTGAACGACGGCATCCCACCCAACCCGGCGGGGTGGATAATCACGACCGCACGAAACCGTGCCATCGATGGTCTTCGCCGTTCGGCCCGGGGCCGGGAGCTCGATGAGCAGCTTGGTGCGGTCGCCGGCACATCGCACGGCCCAGGCGCTGAGGACTGGGGAGAAGACGAGCCGGTGAGTGACGACCAACTCCGGCTGATCTTCACCTGCTGCCATCCGGCGCTGCGAACGGAGCACCAGGTGGCCTTGACCCTACGTCTGCTGGGCGGGCTGAGTGTGGATGAGGTGGCCCGCTCGTTCCTGGTGAGCGAGTCGGCGATGGCGAAGCGGCTGGTCCGAGCCAAGTACAAGATCAAGGCCGCCAAGATCCCCTATCGCGTGCCAGCAGAGGCCGACCTGCCTGAGCGACTCCGGTCGGTCCTCTCTGTGGTGTACCTCATCTACAACACCGGGGTCGATGATCCGGAACGAGCCTCGTTGCGGGGCGAAGCAGTTCGGCTCGCTCGCGCTCTTGTCGAGTTGATGCCCGACGAGCCGGAAGCGGCAGGGCTGCTGGCGTTGATGCTGCTCAGCGAGTCGCGGGTGCCGGCCCGCACAGCCGAGAGTGCCCTCGTTCTCCTGCGCGACCAGGACCGGACCAAGTGGGACCGCACGATGATCGAAGAGGGACAGGCAATCGTGCGCGCCTGCGTTCGTCGCGACCGACCAGGCCCCTTACAACTCCAGGCCGCGATCCAAGCCGTGCACTGCGACGCCGACTCGTTCGAAGCAACCGACTGGCCCCAGATCGTCGATCTCTACGATCATCTGTTCTCGGTCATGCCCACCCCCGTGGTTGCGCTCAATCGGGCCATCGCCGTCGGCGAGACAGAAGGTCCCGGCGCTGCGCTCACCGCCCTCAACGCAATCGCACCCGACCTCGACAACTATCACCTCATGCACGCAGCCCGCGGCACAACGTTGCGTCGACTCGGACAACGAGACGCAGCGAAGACCGCCTACGAACGCGCCGCCCGCCTCGCAGTGACGGAAGCGGACCGGCGGTTTCTCGCGCAGCAGATCGAAGAGTTGGCCGGGGACGACGTCCAACCCGATCGACGATCCGCTTCTGGGGGCAGCCATCGCTCAGGCAGGTGAGCTTGGCGTGATGGCGTGAAACCCTTGCACGTCATCGATGTCTTCTCGATGAATGGCATCACGCTGCACCTTCCGTCTGTGCCGTATCATCTGCCCGTGCCCTCCCCACTTCGCTGCTGGCTTCACAGCCCAGTGCAACAGTCAGAGGAGGACCATCGTGTGCGGAGCCGAGTGATGAGCCAGGACCGTGGCGCCTGAGCGGGTCACGGTCGTCGTACCCACCTACAACGAACGCGAGAACCTTCCCGACCTGATCCGAGCTGTCACCGACCTCGGATACGACGTTCTCATAGTCGATGACGCCTCCCCCGACGGCACCGGCGGCATTGCCGACCGACTCAGCCGGGATAACCACCGGATATCTGTCTTGCATCGCAAAGCGAAGGAAGGACTCGGCCCCGCCTATGCCGCTGCTTTCGACCACCTTCTGGAAGGCGACACGGAGGTTGTTGTCGAGATGGACGCCGACTTCAGTCACGATCCGGCCGATCTGCCCCGACTGGTCGCGGCGATCGACGAGGGAGCTGACCTGGCGATTGGCTCCCGTTACGTGCCCGGCGGTTCGACTCCTGATTGGCCGGTTCATCGGCGTCTCATCTCCCGAGCCGGGAATCTCTACGCACGAATGATGCTCGGCACACCGATTCAGGACGCAACCGCCGGCTTCAGGGCCTTCAGGCGAACGGCTCTGACCCGTTTGCCATATCAGGACGCCGAGGCCTCGGGTTACGGCTTTCAGGTCGAGATGGCCTGGCGGGCACATCAACAAGGTCTGGCCATCGTCGAAGTTCCGATCAGCTTCAAGGATCGAACCCGGGGGACGTCCAAGATGGGCCTGAGAATCGTCGCCGAAGCCATGTGGCTGGTGACAATCTGGGGGTTGGGACGGCTCTGGCGGGCACTACCGTTCACCCGTTCATGAGAGTCGCCGCCAGGAAAGCATCGCTGGAGGACATTGACGTCCTTGTGGGTCTTTACCGATCGCTCGAGAAAGAGATGGTCGGTCTGCACCGAATGTGGCAGTTGGCCGACGGACTCGCCGAACCAATAGAGAGTTCCTTCGCCGGAGCGCTCGAGCATCCCGACGTCATCGTCATGATCGGTACCATCGATGACACGCCTTTCGGATTCCTGTTGGCTCGAGTAGAGCCCCTGTTGGAGCAGGCGGAGGGCGAGAGGGTCGGCGCGATACGTCTGATCTTCGTGGATCATGAAGCTAGAGAGGTGGCCGTGGGCGAAGAGATGAGAGACGCGGTCATGGAGATGCTGCGTGAAAGGGGGATCACCAAGTTCGACGCTCATGTGCTCCCAGGTCATCGTCTCGCCAAGAACTTCTTCGAGGCAGGCGGGTTCAGCGCCAGGTCGATCGTGATGCATCATGACGACAACCGTGAGTGAGACACCTCTCGTCGGGGTTGGTGTGGTCCTGGTCGAAGAGGGGCGCCTTCTCCTGATCAAGAGGGGAAACGAGCCCGGAAAAGGGCTCTGGGCGGTCCCCGGAGGGAAGGTGCGCATCGGCGAGACCCTGAAAGCTGCGGCACGGCGTGAAGCGGCCGAAGAGACCGGTTTGGACGTCGACGTTGGAGACGTCGCGTGGGTCGGGGAACGCATCACCGACACATATCACATAGTCCTGATCGACTTCTACGCGAAAGCGGCCGGCGGCGAACTGGAAGCGTCCGACGATGCCGATGAGGCGGAATGGGTGGAGTTGGCCACCGTGGACACCTACCCGCTGACGCCAACCATGCGAGACCTGATAGAAAAGCTGAGGCAATGAGCTCACCAGTCATCTCACTCCTGCAGACCCTGATCCGAAACACCTGTGTGAACGACGGAACGAGGGAGAGTGGCCAGGAGCACCGCTCGGTGGCGACGCTGCTGGAGTTCTTCGGTGTCGAAGGGGAGATCTTCGAGCCCGCACCCGGACGTCAATCGCTGATCTACAGGATCAGCGGGACCGAGCCCGACGCCCCCTCGCTGGCGCTGGTGCCACACCTCGACGTTGTGCCGGTTGACCCCGCCGGTTGGACGCAGGAGCCATTCGCCGCAGAGATAATCGACGGCTTTGTGTTCGGCAGAGGGGCCGTCGACATGCTCAACGTCACGGCCGCCATGGCGCTGGCGGTTCGCCCGTACGTGACCGGCGAACTCGAGCCACGAGGCGATCTCCTCTTCATTGCAGCCGCCGATGAGGAAGGGGGTGGACGTTTTGGGGCCTCGGCGCTCGTCGAGCAACGGTGGGACCTGGTTCACATCGACTATTTACTCACCGAAGTGGCATACCCACCGCTGTCTTATGCTTCGGAGCCGATCATTCCTGTGTCGATTGGTGAGAAAGGGGCCTTCTGGTCGACTCTGACGGCATCGGGGACCCCGGGACACGGGTCGGCGCCGTATCGATCAGACAACGCCCTTCGAAAGATGGTCGAGGCCCTCCACGGCATCTTTGAATCGGCGACGCCTGTGTCGATCAGCCCGGAGTGGGCGAGCTTCGTGGACGCCCTGGCATTGGAGGATGACATGAAAGAAGCTCTCACCGACCCCGACCGGGTAGACGAGGCCATCGACAGACTCTCCGTGACCGATCCTCTGTTCGCCCGGTATGTGCACGCGGTCACCCATCTGACGGTCTCACCCAACATGCTGGACGCCGGCATGAAGGCGAATATCATTGCCGACGGGGCCACCGCGGCGGTCGATATCCGTGCGCTTCCCGGGATGGATCGCAGCTTTGTCGACTCCTATCTGTTCAAAGCAATGGGGAACGCCCGCGACGACATCGACATCGCATCGGTCATCGACATGGAGTCGACCATCAGCCCGGTCGGGAACCCCCTCTGGGATGCGATCGGGGCAAGTGTGGAAGACCTCGAAGGCCATCGCAACCTCTTGCCCACATTGATGAACGTCGCCACCGACGCTCGGTTCTGGCGTCCTCACGGAACGGTCGCCTATGGGGTCGGGCTATTCGACGACCGGATGACTTTCTCCGAGATGCTCGCGCTGTTCCATGGTCACGACGAGCGGGTATCCGTGGAGTCGGTGGAACGCACGACAGCCCTCTACGAAAGGGTGCTCCACCACTTTTTCAGCCCATGATCGAAGTCATCTGTGACCTCGACGGTGTCCTCTATCGGGGGGATGTGGCTGTTCCGGGTGCCCCCGAGGCCCTGCGTCGGCTCACGGAGACTCACGCTCGAATCACCTATTTGACAAACAACTCGACACGAACACCGGCTCAGGTGGCATCCAAGATCGAAGTCGTGACTGGCGTTTCCACCGACCCTTCCCAGGTTATTACGTCGTCCCAGGCGGCGGCTTCGCTACTGACCCTCGAAGACCAGCCGACAATGGTCGTTGGGGAGAAGGGTGTCGTCGATGCCCTGGCTCGCGTCGGTATCGAGATCACCGAGGACCCTGAGAAGGCCGGCTCGGTGGTCGTGGGCTTGGATCGGAATGTCACCTACGACAACATCGCACGGGCTTCGGCGGCGGTGCGTTCGGGTGCCAGATTCCTGGCAACCAACACTGATCCGACGTTGCCGACCGCCACAGGATTCCTCCCCGGCGCCGGTTCCCTCGTAGCTGCGATTGCGACCGCGGCCGGGCGGGTCCCAGAGGTTGCAGGCAAGCCGCACCAGGCCATGAGGGACCTGGTCAAATCGCGCGGCATCGACGAGGCATGGGTGATCGGCGATCGAATGGATACCGACGTTGCGATGGCAACAGCGGAGCCCGAGTGGAGTTCCATTCTCGTTCTGACCGGAGCCACCACCAGCGACGATGACGTCTCGGCGGCCGACCACGTCGTGCCTGACTTCGAATCAGCCGTGGATCTGGTGTTATCGCGTGCCAGCAGGCAATAATCGACGCCACATGAACCTCACCGACGCCCAAGTCGAAGAACTCGAGAACGCCTTGCAGCAACTCGAGCAGCTCGATCCTGCCTCTCTTCCCGGGCCGGCTGCGGAATTGGCCGATCTCCTGAGCCGAATCCTGGACGAGTTGGAGGCGACCTGAGGTGTCCGGTTGAAGTTTGCACTCGAAGTGCGACAGGGACGCGAGTCCGCGGGGGAATTCGCCGAGGCACTCTCAGCCCAGATCCAGCTACTGGGTGGATCGGTGATCACAGACGACAAGACCCCACCCGACATCGTCGTGGGAGTGGGCGGCGATGGCACGATGCTGGGCGCCGTGCGTCGTTCGCTCATTTGGGACGTTCCGGTTATCGGCTTCAACCTCGGGACACTCGGTTTCCTTGCCGAGGCCGAGCCTCCTGATTTAGAGCCGACAGTGCGACGACTGATCGCCGGGGACTACGACATCGACGAGAGGACCACGGTCGCTGCGACCATCGGTGGGGTGACAGCCCTGGGGGTCAACGATGTGGTCGTGGAGAAGATCGACACCACAAGACTGGTGAGTCTCGACGTAGTCATTGACGGCGAGGCGTTTATCACATATCGAGCCGATGGTTTGATCGTTGCTACCCCAACCGGGTCCACCGCCTACTCGTTCTCGGCCGGAGGACCGTTGGTGGATCATCGTGTTGATGCACTTGTCATGACCCCGATATCCACGCACTCCCTCTTTGACCGTCCGCTGGTGCTCCCGGACACCACATCCATCGAAGTGACCGTTAGCCGCGATCGGCCGGTGAAGGTCAACGTTGACAAGACCGACCTTGGTCGGCTCGAAGAGCACGAGACCGTCACCATCAGCAAGGGCGACCGGCCAGCCCGCTTTGTGTCCTTGGGCGGCCGGACATTCTCCGGCCTGGTCAAGGACAAGTTCGGGCTGAAGTAGTGCTCGAGCATTTACGGGTCCACAATCTCGGGTTGCTCGAGGAAGCCACCATCGAGCCCTCGACCCGACTCACCGTTATCACGGGTGAAACGGGTGCCGGCAAGACCCTGCTGCTCGGGGGGCTGCGTCTCATTCTGGGTGAGAAGTCCGACCCGGCGGCGGTGGGGCCGAAGGCCGATCGGGCCCAGGCCGACGGTCTGTTCAGAAGTGGTGCCAAGGAGCTAGGGGTTACCCGAGTAGTGCCACGGGAAGGGAACAGCAGGGCCCATCTCGAGGGCTCGGTCGTTTCAGCTAGAACCCTCTCGGACCGAGTCGGTGCCCTCGTCGAGATCGTGGGACAGCACGATCGGCTCTCGCTGAAGCGCCCATCGCACCTGCTTTCCCTGGTCGACTCGGCGCTGGATGAGGATGGTCGATTGACTTCTGAGGCCTACAAGTCGGCGTGGGATGACCTGAAGGATGCAGAGGATCGCCTGAGCATGCTGGGCGGGGACGAGATGGCTCTTCGTCGTGAACTCGATCTGGTGAGATTCCAGGCCTCTGAAATCGCGGGCGCCGCTCTCGAGCCCGACGAGGACGAGCAACTGGAGGCCAAGGCACTCCGGCTTCGAAACGTCGAAGAAATCGGGGAGCACCTGGCCGAGACGCTTCGAGCGATCGACCGGATGACGGAGGACGGTGGCGAGGCCGTCTCCAGGATTCGCAAAGTCAGCAACCTAGACCCGGGGCTGGCATCGCTGACAGAGGAAGTTGACGCCGCGGCGGCAGACATCGCCGAACTGGGACGAGAAGTACGCCGAGCGGCCGACGATCTCGATACCGATCCGAGCCTTCTCAACCAAGTCGAAGATCGTCTCACCGCTATAGGAGATCTGAAACGCAAGTATGGGAGGACTCTCGGCGATGTGATCGATTTTGGTGAGCAGGCAAGGGAGAGGGCCGACCAACTCGACTCCCTCCTGTCCACCGCAGGGGAGTTGGAGGCGGCCTTGAGCCAGGCTCGGGGGGCTCTCGCCTCGGCCGGCTCCAACCTCACGGATACCCGACTGCGCACGGCATCGCGACTCGCCAAAGAGGCTTCTTCTCATCTCGGGGACATGGGTCTCGGCGAGGCAAGCCTCGAGTTCCGGATCGAATCTGCGGAACCGGGGCCGAATGGTCTCGATCGCATCGAACTCTGGTTCAGCTCTGACGAGAGGCTGGAACCAGGGCCGGTTCACGCCGTCGCTTCGGGCGGCGAACTGTCGCGTCTGGTTCTGGCGGTCAGACTGGCCACTCGGAGACCTGGAACCGCCACACTGGTCTTTGACGAGGTGGACGCCGGAGTTGGAGGAGCGACCGCTCTTGCGCTCGGGCGAAAACTGGCCGACCTCGCCGAGGGCAACCAGGTTCTGTGCGTTACCCATCTCCCTCAGGTCGCCGCGTACGCCGATGTCCACTACGTGGTGGAGCGCCAACGCGGCTCCGCAAGGGTTTACACCGTTGACGGCGATACCAGGTTGCGAGAAATCTCCCGCATGCTCGCCGGGTTGCCGGAGAGCAAAGCGGGGCACCAGGCGGCGGCCGAACTCCTCGCGACAGCATCGGACTGACCAATGGGTGGCATCGTGAGACCACGGTGCTACTGTGAAATCCCGTCATGAACGGGCCTCTTTTCTCTCCGGAACCCACACCCGACAGCCCCGGGCCCGCCCCCACCGAGACCAAGTACGTCTTCGTCACGGGAGGGGTGGTTTCCAGCCTTGGCAAGGGGATAGCGGCGGCATCGCTCGGCCGCCTCCTGAAGGCACGAGGGCTGAAGGTCGTGAACCAGAAGCTCGACCCCTACATCAATGTCGACCCGGGCACCATGAATCCCTTCCAGCACGGGGAGGTGTTCGTGACAGACGATGGTGGCGAGACTGACCTCGACCTCGGTCATTACGAGCGATTCACCGGTGAAAACCTGAAGCGCTCGTCCAACGTCACATCCGGCTCCGTCTATCTGTCTGTGATTCAGAAGGAGCGACGGGGTGACTATTTGGGCGACACCGTGCAGGTGATCCCACACATCACCAACGAAATCAAGGAGCGCATCCAGCGCGTTGGCTCGCAAGACGTTGACGTGGTCATCACGGAAGTGGGCGGGACTGTCGGTGACATCGAGAGTCTCCCCTTCTTGGAGGCGATCCGCCAGTACGGCAACGATGTGGGGCGAGAGAATGTGCTCTACGTCCACGTGACGCTCGTGCCTTACATCGCCACATCCGAGGAGTTGAAGACCAAGCCGACCCAGCACTCCGTCGCCGAGCTCCGCAGCAAGGGGATCCATCCCGATTTGATAATTGTTCGCTCCGATCGAGACATCGACGAGGAAGTGCGGAGGAAGATCAGTCTGTTTTGTGATGTCGAGCCACGTGCGGTCATAGCCACGCCTGACGCACGGGACATCTACGAGGTCCCGCTGGTGCTCCATGACGGTGGCATGGACACTGTCGTCTGCGATCGGCTCGGCCTTGTCACCGGGCCACCGAACCTCGACGCGTGGCGGGCAATGGTCGACAAGGCACTGGCGGCGACGGACCCGGTGACCGTGGGCATCGTGGGTAAGTACGTGGGGCTCCCCGACGCGTATCTCTCCGTTGTCGAAGCTCTTCGACATGGAGCTGCCGCCCACGGCATGAAGCTCGACCTACGTTGGATCCCGAGCGATGAATTGACCGGGCTCCTCTCCGATTCATATCTGGAAGATCTCGACGGTGTGGTGGTACCAGGAGGCTTCGGCCACCGAGGCGTCGAAGGAAAGATCCAGGCGATCAGATACGCCCGCGAGCACAACATCCCGTTTCTCGGTCTTTGTCTTGGGCTGCAGTGTGCTGTTATCGAGTTCTCCCGGGCCGTTTTGGGATTGACTGATGCCAACAGCACCGAGTTCGACCCTTCGTCGCCCGACCCCGTCATCGATCTGATGGAAAGTCAGGAGGAGGTCGAAGTCAAGGGAGGGACGATGCGGTTGGGCCTCTACGCGGCAAAGCTCGCCGAAGGCTCCCTCGTCAGATCGCTCTACGGCGAGGAGTTGGTCTACGAGCGGCACCGTCATCGCTGGGAAGTGAACAACCACTACCGGAAGGATCTCGAAGCGGCCGGCATGCGTCTTTCCGGTCTGTCCCCGGATGACAACCTCGTCGAGTACATCGAACTCGTGGATCATCCGTTCTTTGTCGCCACCCAGGCTCACCCGGAGTTCCGGTCGAGGCCGGATGTCCCCCACCCACTCTTCGCCGGTCTGGTCGGGGCGGCAGCTATGAAGCGAGCATCCAGGCCCGCAACCGCCACCAACGAGGTCCAGGGAGTCGCTGTCGACTGACGGGCGGCATTTCGCGGGGTCTAGCCTTGTTGGGACCGTTACCCGCCTTTTGAGGAGGATTCGTCTGTGATCGTCGGCGTACCGAAAGAGATCAAAACCGCTGAAGATCGCGTGGCCATCACACCTGTTGGCGTACGCGAGTTGACCGAGCGTGGCCACGAGGTGCTCATAGAGAAGGACGCCGGCGAAGGCTCCACCATTCACAACGACGAATTCGAGGCGCAAGGAGCCACCATCGTCCCCAACGCCGAGGCGGTGTTCGGTGGCGCCGACATGATCCTCAAGGTGAAAGAGCCCCAGGCGTCCGAGGTTGAGATGTTCCGGGAGGGTCAGATTCTCTTCACCTATCTTCACCTCGCCGCCTACCCGGATTTGGCCGCAGGTCTGGCAAAGAAGGGGATCATCGGAATCGCCTATGAGACCGTCCAGATGTCGGATCGGTCGCTGCCCCTACTGGCGCCCATGTCTGAGATTGCGGGTCGCATGGCCACACAGGCAGGTGCCTACTTCCTCACCAAGGCGCAGGGTGGGAGGGGAATTCTCCTGGGAGGCGTCGCTGGTGTGAGTCCTGCCAGGGTTGTCGTGATCGGTGGTGGAATGGCCGGGTCGAATGCCGCGGTGATCGCCATGGGGATGCAGGCCGATGTGATTGTTCTCGACAACGACATCAGCAAGCTTCGGTCGCTGGACTCTCTCTACCAGGGACGGATCGTCACTCTGCACTCCAACAGGCTGACCCTGGAGGATCAGGTCCTCGCGGCGGACCTCGTCATCGGGACGGTTCTGGTCCCCGGTGCCGCCGCACCCAAGCTCGTCACCGAGGAAATGGTGCGATCGATGAAGCGGGGCGCGGTGCTCGTCGACGTTGCGATCGACCAGGGGGGCTGTTTCGAGACTTCTGAGGAGACGACCCATAACGATCCCGTCTACACGGTTCACGAGGTTCTGCACTACGCGGTAGGGAACATTCCTGGTGCGGTGCCCCACACGTCAACCTATGCGTTGACCAACGCCACCATGCGCTATGCGGTAGCCCTGGCCGACGAAGGAGTGCGTCACGCCGTGAGCGCCCACCCGGAACTGGAGTCGGGAGTGAACATCGTCGGCGAAAGCGTGTGTCACGGCGCCGTCGCCGAGAGTCTCGGTGTGGATCACGTCCCTGCGGCCGAGGCCCTCGCCGGAGTGTGAGCTCGGCTCACCTCTCGATGTCCGAGTGCATCGAGGAGTACCTGATCTCGCTTCGGGTCGAGAAGGGCCTGGCGAAGAACACGCTGATCGCATACCAGCGGGACCTCGATCAATACATGGCTTTCCTGGATGGCAGCGAGCCCACCGATGAGTTGGTCGAACAGTTCGTGAGCCATTTGAGACAGAACCACCTGGCCAACGCGACCATCGGCAGAAAGATCGCCGCGATCAGGGGTTTACATCGATTTCTACTGATCGAGGAGTTGAGAGAATCCGATCCGACGAGTCTCCTCCAGACCCCACGTCGCCCCGACCCATTTCCCAAAGCCGTCACCATCGAGGAGGCTGTCGCCCTGGTCGAGGCTCCGGGCTCCGAGACTCCCGGTGCTCGCCGTGACTCTGCCCTCTTGGAGTTCCTCTACGCATCGGGAGCGCGGGTGTCGGAAGCAGTCGGCCTGGACCTGGGTGATCTCGACCTCACCGACAGAATCGTCCTGGTAACCGGAAAGGGCGCCAGACAGCGTCTGGTGCCCCTTGGCGCCAAGGCCGTCGACGCCATGGCGCGATGGCTGCCGGACCGTTTGACGATAATCAGGGTCTCGGAGCCCGGCGATCCGGTATTTCTCAACATGAGGGGAGGCAGGCTCTCTCGACAGGGGGCGTTTGACGTGGTCAAGAAACATGCCGCCAGGGCGGGAATCGAACAGCGACGAGTGTCGCCCCACGTGTTGCGGCATTCCGCAGCGACCCATATGGTCGAGGCGGGAGCAGACCTCAGAACTGTTCAAGAGATGTTGGGGCACGCTACGATTAGCACAACCCAGGTCTACACGAGGGTAAGTCCCGCCCACGTGATGGAGATCTACGTCCAGGCACACCCGAGGAGTCGGTGATGGCGCTCGATATCGCAACCGCAGAGAAGACGCTCAAAGAAGAGCGAGCGAATCTGGTTCACCAATTGGATGAGCTTGGTGCGGCCGAATCGGGGGATCTCAAGGCCGACCTCGATTTCGGGGAGAGCTTCGCCGACGCGGCGGCGGTGACAGCCGAGCGAACCGAGGTGCTGGGAGTGGTTGACTCGCTGAAGCACCAGTTGGACGATGTCGACAGGGCTTTGGCCCATATTGCCGCGGGGACCTACGGCACCTGCGATAACTGTGGCAAAGAGATCGGAGCCGACCGGATGAAGTTCCGACCGGCGTCCGTGCTCTGCGTCGATTGCAAGTCCCAGGCGAATTCCTGACCCATGTCTGGCTCTCTGAGCCACCTGACCAGACGGTTCTTCGATGTCCTCACCTCGAAGCCACTCTCGATCTCCGAGCGGGCCACCGTTGCCTCGTGGCTTGCCCCTGAGCTGGCTGAGGTGTTCTTCGAGCAAATGGATGCGGATCAGCGTCACGGCTATCACGCCGCTCTGAGTGTCATCTCGGATGGGCACGACGATGGAGAGGTCATAACAGCGGCGTTGATGCACGACGTCGGGAAACGTCATGCCCACCTCGGGGTGATCGGTCGATCCGTCGCTTCTGTCATGATCGTTCTCGGGCTTCCACTCACCGAGCGAATGGTCCTGTACCGGGACCACGGAAGAAACGGGGCCCGGGAGCTCGTCGAGTTGCAAGCACCATCACTCGCCATCGAATACGCGCTTCATCATCAGGGCGAGAGGCCTCAGACCATTGAAAGCAACCTTTGGAAGACCCTCGTCGCGGCCGATCAGGCGCCAAAGGCCGGAACCAGGGCTGATTTCTGAATAATCTCGAACCCGCAATGACATTCCACGTCAAGACAACTGTCTTTCAAGGGCCCCTCGATCTGCTTCTTCAACTGATAACGAAGCACCAGGTGGAGATAGCAGCCGTCGGACTCACCGAGGTGGTGGGGGAGTACCTCTCTTTTCTCGACGAGATGCGAGAGATGGACATCGAGGTGACCTCTGAGTTTCTCCTCATCGCATCCACCCTGATCCAGTTGAAAGCCCATTCTCTGCTCCCGACCTCGGGCGACGTCGAGCTCGACGACGAGTTGGCCCTCATTGAGGAGCGTGACCGTCTTCTCTCGCAGCTGCTGGTGTGTGTCACATTCAAGGATGTCGCCGCCGTCCTGCGGCGAAGGCTTCAGGACGGAAATCGCTACGTTCCCCGAGTCTCCGGTTTGGACCAGGATGTCCAGGCGCCTTTGCCCGAGGTGACCCTGCCCATCGATGCCCCAGGGCTGGCTGTTCTCGCGGCCAAGGTCTTCATGAGGCAATCACAGGAACCCGATCTCGATCACCTCGATCTCGACCTGCCAAATGTCGACTCGGCGATAGCAGACCTGCGTCATCGCATCGAGGCGGTCACCACTGCCAGCTTCGAGGACCTGATCGAGGACTGCGGCCACCCGATCGAGGTCGCTGCGTACTTCCTGGCCCTCCTCGAGATGGCCCGATGGGGCCTGATCGAAGTGGCCCAGGATGATTGGCTGTCGTCGATCGAGGTTCGTCATCGCGACGATGGCATCGTCGACCTGACCTCAGAGTGGACATCATGAACGAGCTTGCCGCCCTCGAAGCCGTCCTGTTCGTGACCGAGTCGCCGGTGCCGGCGAGTGAGCTGGCGGAAGTGCTCGAAGTCTCGACACGGCACGTGGAGGATCTCCTGGGACAGCTTGGTGAGGAGATGGAAGCACGTGGCTCCGGGTTGGTGCTGCGCCCAGTGGCCGGGGGCTGGCGTCTGTACAGCCATCCCGATGCCTACGCGCACCTCGAGCGATTTGCGACATTGGCCACCGCCCGGAAGAT
>JAPUJM010000108.1 GCA_027296205.1 Actinomycetota bacterium | reverse complement strand
AAGGTGTTCGAGAACTTTGAGCAACTATCCAAGGGTGATGCGCGAGAGGGCTCGGGCATTGGCCTCGGTCTTCCCATCGCCAGACGTCTCGCCAGGGCGATGGGCGGAGATGTCTGGTACGAGCGTCGTTTCCCGACCGGTTCTCGGTTCTGCTATTCGCTGCCACTCCGTCGCCGAGTCTTCGTCAGCGGGGGTGAACGTCACGGTGTTCCGGAGAGCGAGAGCGAATCCGTGGTCGAGCTGCCAGAAGCGGTTCATACGAACTGATCACACGAGTGTGATTCAGTCGGTGTTGGTCTGTACCATCCGCTTCGATGCAGGCCGAGTGGTTCGTTGATGATGTTCCAGCCGAGTCGCCGCTTTTTGCCGACCTGAACCCCACCCAGAGGGAGGCGGTAGCCGCGACCGGGGGTGCCGTCCTTGTGGTGGCGGGGGCAGGCTCGGGCAAGACCCGGGTGCTCACCTATCGAATTGCCCACCTGATCCGGGATCTCCGTGTCCCTCCCGAGTCGATCCTCGCCATCACCTTCACCAACAAGGCTGCGAACGAGATGAAAGCCCGTGTTGGGGCACTGGTCGGGGGTGTGGTCAACTCGATGTGGGTCAGCACCTTCCACTCGGCGTGCGTGCGAATTCTCCGACGCGAGGCAACCCGACTCGGTTATCGATCGGGCTTCTCCATCTATGACGACGCTGACTCCTTGCGGCTGATCCGCATGGTCACAAAAGACCTCGATCTCGACTCCAAGCGGTTTCCCGAGAAGGCGATGAAAGGAGTCATCTCGAAGGCCAAGAGCGAGTTGGTCGACTTCGAGTCATTCGCCGATCAGGGGGACGGCTTCTTTCACGAGCAAGTAGCCGACATCTACCGGCTGTATCAGCAGCGTCTCGTAGCAGCGTCGGCGATGGACTTCGATGATCTGTTGATGGTGACGGTGGAGTTGTTCGCTGCCTTTCCCGAGGTGCTCGAGCACTATCAGCAGAGGTTCCGGTATGTCCTCGTCGATGAGTACCAGGACACCAACCGGGCTCAATACGAACTGGTCAGACAGCTGACAGCATCTCATCGCAACTTGTGCGTGGTCGGTGATTCCGATCAGTCGATCTACAAGTTTCGAGGTGCGGACATCCGCAACATCCGGGACTTTGAGAAGGACTACCCCGATGCTCGGGTGATCGTTCTCGATCAAAACTATCGGTCCACCGAGACGATCCTCGAAGCCGCCAATTCGATAATCTCCAATAACACCAGGAGGACGCCAAAGCACCTGTGGTCAGACCGAGGCCAGGGCTTGCCGATCACGCGTTACGAGGCTGAGGACGAACATGACGAGGCCGGGTACCTGGTTGACGAGATAGAGCGCTTGAAGGACGAGGGCTTCGATCTCGCCGACTTCGCAGTCTTCTACCGGACAAACGCGATGTCCCGGGTCATCGAAGACGTCTTCGTCAGACGAGGTGTTCCCTACAGCGTTGTCGGGTCGGTCAAGTTCTACGACCGCAAAGAGATCAAAGACACCATCGCCTACCTGCGTGCGCTGGTCAATCCCGCAGACGAGGTCTCGGTGAAGCGCATCATCAACGAGCCGCGCCGAGGCATAGGCAACACCACAGTGGCTCATGTCGATCGTTACTCACAAGCGCAAAAAGTGAGCTTCTTCGAAGGGTTGCAGCAGGCGGTCGACATCCCCCAACTCAGCTCGAGGGCGCAGAAGTTGATCCTCGAGTTTGTCGGCCTCGTAGATGGGTTGCGCGAGAAGACGGAGGAGGGTGGCGTCGAAGCCGGGGTCCGGGCAGTTCTCGACGACACGGGGATGCTGGCCAACCTGGAGACAGAGGGAACGATCGAGGCGATGGGTCGCGTCGAAAACCTGCGCGAGCTGGTCGGCGTCGCTTCCGAGTTCGAGAGCTCGAACGAGGGAGCGATCATCGCCGATGAGGAGTTCGACACGCTGGACAACCTTCGCAGGCTCGAGATCTTCCTGGAGTCGACGGCACTGGTCTCCGATATCGACGAGTGGGATGAGGGAGCGGGCGCCGTCACACTCATGACCCTTCATACCGCCAAGGGCCTCGAGTTCCCCGCTGTCTTCATCGCAGGAATGGAAGACGGTGTCTTTCCCCACATGCGCTCACTGGGCGACCCGGATGAGCTGGAGGAGGAGCGGCGGCTGGCTTATGTCGGAATCACCAGAGCCCAGGATCGTCTATACCTGACATCAGCCTGGAGCCGGATGCTGTTCGGTGGCTCTTCGTACAACCCGCCGTCGCGATTTCTCAAGGAACTCCCCGAACAACTGATGACCAAAGCCGGCAAACGGCAGCGACGCAGCCCCGTTGACCGGGCTGCCGCCACGGGTCCGACGACAACGGTCTCGGCCGACCAGATCGCGCCGGGAGACCGGGTTCGTCATCAAAAATGGGGGCTGGGCACCGTTCGTGAGATCGTCGGCGAAGGCGACCGTGCCGAAGCCGAGGTCATGTTCGACACCCAGGGAAAGAAGAGGCTGCTCTTGGCTTGGGCTCCGCTCGAGCAGGCGTGATAGCTGTTTAGAACGGCAAGATCTTGGGCAGGCTGAGGAGCACCACGGTGGCACCGCTGAATAGAAGCACCGCTGCCCCAACCGTCAGGTACCTGTTTCTCGCATCTCCCAATTTGGAACTGATGCCCCCGAAGAAGAGGACCAGGGCGAACGCAACCACTGTCAGCACGTAGTCGTCGGAGGTCTGGTTTGCCACGGCGGCGTCGACGGCATGTTCGTCGGCGACGTCCTGGAGTCTGGCTGCCTCAACTGCGTTTTCCAGGACGTATTCGTCCATTCCAAAGGGTGTGGCGGTCGCCCCCTCAGTTCGCAACGGATCGAGTTTGAGCCAGGCATCGAGGGCGACCTTGAACTCGGGACGCATCCGATCGAAGTAGAAGGCACTCAGCGTCCCGGGTGTGGGCACGTAGTCGGAGGCAGAGCCCACTCGCTCGACTTCCCCGGCTTGTACCTCCGCATTGATGGCATCCAGCCAGCTGGTGAAGATGGCCACGTCTATCCCGGCCTGCTGGCCGGCGCGGGTGTCGAACCTCGTCGACTCCGTCCTTGCCGCTCCGGCGCGACTGAACGATGTTGCCTGTTCACCGCTCCACTTGGCACTCTGGAACGCAGCCCATGCGGTGAAGATCGCTGCCATTGCCATCAGAATCGTGGCGATCAATTCGACGCGGTCGGAGACTCCAAAGACGAGTTTTTCGTCGCTCATTTCGGACATGAGGCAAGCAACCTAACCGAACAGCCCGATCAGGCGCGATCCACACCATCCAGCAGCTCATTCCAACTGGCCACGAACTTCTCGACACCCTCATCCTCGAGGGTTTGCACCACGTCGTCGTAGTCGATGCCGACATCGGCGAGCGCGGCGAGATCCCCTCGAGCCGTCTCGATGTCGAAATCGTTGAACGTCTTCGGGTTGGGATCGCCGTGATCCTGATACGCCTCGATTGTCGCCAGTGGCATTGTGTTGATGGAGTTGGGGGCGACCAGGCCCTCTACGTAAAGCAGATCCGGGTACGCGGGGCTCTTTGTGGAAGTAGATGCCCAGAGTGGCTTCTGAGGCCGGGCTCCCTTACCCGCCAGCATCCCGTAGCGGGCAGAGCCGAAGTCGTTGATGAACTGGCCGTAGGCGACGCGGGCGTTGGCCACCGCAGCCACACCCATCAGGGCTCGGGCTTCCCCGGTGCCGACACCCTCCAGTCGAGAATCAACCTCGGAATCGAATCGCGAGACGAAAAACGACGCAACAGAGGCAACTGTCGAAAGATCTCCGCCCACGGTGTTGAAGTCGTCCAAACCGGATAGGTAGGCGTCGATCACGTCGGCGTAGCGCTGGAGCGAGAAGATGAGAGTCACATTCACGGAGATGCCTTCGCCGATGAGACGGCGGATGGCCGGAAGACCAGCCGGCGTTGCCGGCACCTTGACCAGGAGATTGGGTCGGTTGATCTGCTTGACCCAGTCGCGGGCCTCGGCGACGGTGGCCTCGGTGTCGCCGGCAAGAGTCGGTGAGACCTCGACGGAGACGAAGCCGTCCCGTCCCTCGGTGGATAGGTGAACATCAGCGAGCACGTCGCACGCCCCTTTGATGTCATCGGTCATGAGGCTCTTGACTATTGCCTCCGTCGATGTGCCCGCTGTCTTCAGATCCTGTAGTTGGCCGGTGTAGTCGTCGGACCCGACGATGGCCCCGGCGAAGATGGTGGGGTTGGAGGTCACCCCGCTCACAGCGTCCTGCTCGACGCGTCGTGCCAACTCGCCCGAGTCGAGCATCGCCTTGGAGATCTGGTCCGACCAGACGCTGACTCCCGCGGCAGCCAGGCCATGAAGATTGGAGTTCGTCATGGTCTCAAGCGTAGGTGTTTCACTCGCTATCGAAAGACAGCAGCTCGAAGTGGCCACCGTCGAGCGGTCGGATCACCGTGCGATAGTGGTCGCAACTCATGACGACCGTGGTAGCCGAGGGATATCCCGTGCCGACGTCGGGAATCACCAGCTTGGAGGCGCTCGACAGCGCCCACTCTTGGGCCACTCTGGCGAACTACTGTTCTCACGCCCATGCCACGCCGAATTCTCATTGCAAAACCAGGTCTCGACGGGCACGACCGTGGCGCCAAGGTGATCGCACGGGCCCTTCGCGATGCCGGGTTTGAGGTGATCTACTCCGGACTTCATCAGACTCCCGCCCAGATCGCCAGGACGGCCATTCAGGAGGACGTCGATGCGGTTGGTCTCTCTTCTCTCTCCGGCGCCCACAAGACCCTGTTCCCCCAGGTCGTGGAGCAGCTAGCCGACCGGGATGCGGCCAACGTCGTCGTCTTCGGAGGAGGGGTGATTCCCGAAGCGGACATCCCGGGTCTCCACGAAGCGGGCATCGCGACGATATTCACGCCGGGGACCCCACTCGACGAGATCGCTTCGTGGGTTGATGCCAACGTCCCCAGCAAGGTCTAAGTGAGGAAAGGAAGCAATTGAAGATCCACGAGCATCAGGCGAAGCTCCTCATGGCCGCCCGGGGCATCCCCGTGCCGCTGGGCAGGGTGGCCAGGACGGTCGATGAGGCGGTGGCTGCGGTCCGGCCTCTGATCGAAGAGTCGGGCAATCCAGTCGTCGTTCTCAAGGCTCAGATTCACGCCGGGGGCCGGGGCAAGGGCACCTTCGAAGAGCACCCCGGCGTGCGTGGTGTCAACGTCATCACCGACGGAATCGCCGGTGGCCCCGGTGCTGCGGAAGAAGCAGTGCGAGAGCTTGCCAAGCGAATGCTCGGCAGCACCCTCGTCACGATCCAGACCGGCGAGGAAGGTAAGAAGGTCAGTCGTCTATATGTCGAGCAAGGGATCGATATCGCCAGGGAGCTCTACCTTGCGGTGCTCCTTGATCGTTCTGCCTCACGCAACATCGTCATGGCCTCCACAGAGGGCGGTGTCGAGATCGAGAGGGTCGCCGAGGAGACTCCTCAGAAGATTGTGAGATCGGAGATCGATCCGGCCATCGGGTTGGCCGGATTTCAGGCCAACGAACTGGCCCACGGGCTCGGGATGGAGGGTGACGCCGCCAAGAACTTCGTCCGGTTTGTCAAGGCGCTCGCAGACGCGGCCACCGAACTCGACACTGATCTCATCGAGATCAACCCTCTGGTGGTGACCACTGCAGGCGAGGTCATGGCTCTCGACGCCAAGGTGGCCTTCGATGACAACTCTCTGTACCGGCATCCGGATATTGCCGACATGAGGGATGAGACCGAGGAGGATCCCGCCGAAGTCGCCGCCAAGAACTCGGGGCTCAATTACATCAAACTCGATGGAACCATCGGATGTCTGGTCAACGGAGCCGGTCTCGCCATGGCAACCATGGACACCATAAAACATGTCGGTGGCGAGCCGGCCAACTTCTTGGACGTGGGGGGTGGCGCAACCGCCGATCAGGTGACGACAGCCTTTCAGATCATCACCAGTGATCCCCACGTCAAGGGCATATTCGTCAACATCTTCGGTGGCATCATGCGTTGTGATGTCATCGCCACCGGCATTGTGGAGGCGGTCAATCGGGTCGGTCTGGAGGTGCCACTGGTGGTACGCCTCGAAGGCACCAACGTCGACCTGGGTAGACAGATCATCGAGGATTCGGGCCTGGAAGTGACCAACGCCGACAGTCTTCGGGATGGAGCCGAGAAGATTCTCCAGTTGACGGAGAACTTGTGAGCATTCTCGTCGACAGGAACACCAAGGTGCTCGTTCAGGGTCTCGGCAAGACAGGCCAGTTCCACACGGACAAGGCCATCGCCTATGGGACCCGAATGGTCGGTGCGGTGCACCCGTCACGCGCCGGGACCGAGTTCCATTTCGAGGGGGAGACCGACCACTCGGGAGTAGCCGGACGTGGCGACACCTACACAGCCGACCTCCCGATCTATGCAACGGTGAGAGAAGCTGTGGCCGGGACCGGCGCCAACGCCACCGTCGTTTACGTTCCCCCTCCGTTTGCAGCCGACGCCATCATGGAAGCCGCCGCCGCCGGGATCGCACTGGTGGTAGCCATCACCGAGGGCATCCCCGTTGCCGACATGATCAAAGCCAAACGATATCTGGAGGGAAGTGGGACCCGGCTCGTCGGTCCCAACTGCCCCGGGGTCATCACTCCCGGTGAGTGCAAGATCGGAATCATGCCCGGGTACATCCACCAGCGGGGAAGGATCGGCGTTGTCTCCCGATCGGGCACCCTCACTTATGAGGCGGTTCATCAAGTGACTCAACTCCAGCTCGGCCAGACCACGGCGGTGGGAATCGGTGGTGACCCCGTCAACGGAACGGATTTTGTCGACGTTCTAGAGATGTTTCAGGCAGACGACGAGACCGAGGGCGTGGTGATGATCGGTGAGATCGGAGGCACGGCAGAAGAGGAAGCCGCCGAGTACGTGAAGTCTGAGATGACCAAGCCCGTCGCCGGGTTCATCGCCGGGACCACGGCGCCTCCCGGAAAAAGGATGGGACATGCCGGAGCCATCGTCTCGGGTGGCAAGGGGACCGCCCGTGCCAAGATCGAAGCCATGACGGTGGCGGGGATCGTCGTGGCCGAGACACCCTCCGACATGGGCGAGGCGATGGTCCGTGCTCTCCGCTGAGAATCTCGCGTCGATCGAGTCTGAGGGGAGGCGGCTGGCTCTTGCGGTCCGCCAGGACCCGGGAAGGCCTGTGCCTCAGTACCCCGATTGGACTCTCGCCGATCTCGCTTCGCACACGGCGTCGATTCTTGGCCGCACTGTCCTTGTCTGTCGCCGGCATCCAGCGGAGAGAATCTCGGCTCCTCGTTTGCCGGAGAGCATGGACCCGACCGACTGGTACGAGGAAACCCTCGAAGAGTTGCTGCTGGAACTGAGAGATGCGGACCCGGCCGCTCCGGTCTGGTCGTTTGGGCCGGACGGGAACATCGGTTCCTGGGAGAGACGCATGGTGGTCGAGACCGGGGTCCACCGTTGGGACGGAGAGCAGGCCGTGGCCAGAAACGAGCCACTCACCAATCTGGTCGCGGAGGCGGGGCTCGACGAGTTTGCCGGCACCTGGCTGCCCCATCTCGGCGACCTGAGAGCGATGGAAGTGGCGGCTCTCGATCTTGACCGGACATGGGTGTATGGACAGGGAGACCCGGTGGTGAGGGTGGAAGGACCCGCATCGGATCTGCATCTCCGGCTGATGTCAAGGCCTTCCCCCATCGACTTGCCCGACGACTGGGCAGCTGCGGTCGACGGCCTGGCGCCACCACAAAAGCGTTAGCCGATCTACCTAAGCTCACCCCGTGGCATGGCTCATCTTGATCGGCGTCCTCGGGTTGTTCGCCGTGGTTTTCGTCGTCATCTACAACGGGTTGATTCGAGACCGCAATCGCGTCGACAACTCTTGGGCACAGGTTGACGTCCAGCTGAAGCGTCGCTACGACCTGATTCCCAACCTCGTCGAGACTGTGAAGGGATACGCCACCCACGAGCTGGAGACCTTCGAGCGGGTCACTCAGGCGCGTGGTGGAGCCCAGGCTGCCCAGGGGCCCGCCGAGCAGGCACAAGCTGAGAACTTCCTGACTCAGGCACTCCGGCAGCTCTTTGCCGTGGCCGAGGACTACCCCGAGTTGAGGGCGTCTGACAACTTCGCCAGTCTCCAGGAGGATCTCGAGGAGACCGAGAACAAGATTGCGGTGAGCCGGCAGATTTACAACGACACGGTTCTCACCTACAACAACAAGGTTCAGCAGATTCCGACCAATATCGTTGCCTCGATGTTCAATTTCGATGCCCGTGAGTTCTTCGAGGCCGGGGATGAGGCCGAGGAGGCCCCGAAGGTCGAGTTCTAGGAGTCTGTTGAAGAGAAGACTCAGGCTTCTGATCGCCACCGCTCTGGTGGTCCTGCCGGCCACTCCGGCTCTCGCCAAGTCGTTCTGGATGGCAAACGCCGACGTGACCGTGGTCGTCAACGATGATGGATCGCTCAACGTTTCCGAATTGCTGACCTTTGACTTCTCGGGAGAATACGCGGGCGCCTTCCGCGACATTCCCTTGCGTCCCGGAGAGAGTATCGAAGTCATATCGGTGGGCGACGAGGGCGGTTCCTACCGAACCGGTGGTTGCACGTCGCTCGGGTGCTTCTCACCTTCGGGGTCATACGGAGTGGAGCAACATCGTGACTTTGTTCGAGTTGTCTGGCACCACGACAGTCGCGACGAGCAGCGCACCTTCGAGTTGATCTACGAGATGGCAGGCCTTGCCACTGTCTACGACGACGTCGTTGACGTCAATATCCAGGTCTGGGGCGATCAGTGGGCTGTGGGGCTCGACCGTCTCACCGCTCGCATGCTGATCCCCGACGGGGCCGAAGCAGGAGACGTGCTGGTGTGGGGTCACCCTCTGGGCGTCAACGGTTCGACCTCATTGGGCGATGACGGGACATCGCCGTCTCTCGAGGCCCGGGGTGTCCCCGCAGAGCAGTGGGTCGAGCTGCGCGTGGTCTTCCCGGCCGCATTGCTGTCGGGCACCGGTGGTGCCACGGTGACTTCGGGAGATGGTCTGCAGCGGATTCTCGATGAGGAAGCCAATTTTGAGGAAGAAGTCGAAGCGGCTGCCGCCGCCCAGACCACGGGACTCGTCGCCGGAGCAGTTGTCGCGGTTGCGATCGTCCTCGGCCTCGGTGGTCTCATCTACTGGTTCTACGGGAAAGAGCCCCGGGTGGACTACGACCAGGAATACGAGCACGAGCCACCGACCGACATGGCGCCCGCCGAGGTCGGAGCTCTCCTCTCCCAGGGCGCCGTGACGGAGAAGGAGTTCACGGCGACTCTGTTCGACCTGATTCGCAAGGGGGCGATAGATGCGACGCCATCTCAGGTCGAGCGGGTCACCTGGGCGGGGTTCAAGACAGAGACGATCACCGACCTCGTTCTTGGCCTCACCGGGAAAGAAACCGGATTTCGCAATTTCGAGCAGTCGGTGCTCACAGTGATGCGAAGGGTTCTCGAACTCGGGCCTCGGCCACTTCATGAGTTCAAGGAGGGGATCCGTGAGGACGCGGCGGCCA
>JAPUJM010000107.1 GCA_027296205.1 Actinomycetota bacterium | reverse complement strand
CGGATCCGTCGAAGCTGGCAATGCTTGGCGACGCGGCGGACGTGGCGATTCTGCCGTCTCTCGAACCAGAGTCGATCCTGGGGCAGCTCGGCGCAGCGAGTGTCGTGCTACTCGAGGGTGGGCCGACCCTGAACGCCCAGTTTGCCGGGGCCGGCCTTGTTGACGAGATGAATCTCACCCTCAGATCGGCGGTGGTGGCCGGGGACTCGAAACGGATAACCAACGGCGCCGACATCGACCCGATTCTCGAGATGACAGTCGATCGGGTTCTTCAAGGTGACAGATCGTTGTTCATTCGCTACTTGAAGACGTAAATCCCGTCGACGACGGACTATCGGATCCTCTATGGAAGGAATAAGCGCTGGTCAGACGGGGGTCGTCTGGTAGCTTCCGCGCCACCTAAGGAAGGGGTATATGGGCTGTTTGTTTCTAATTCTGATCGGGGTCAGCCCCCGTCTGGGTGTCGGCGCCCTCTGGTTGTTCACAGACTGGATCGACCGAGCGTTCAACGGTGGATTCATCCTCCCCCTTCTCGGGATCATCTTCCTGCCCTGGACGACGGCCCTCTTCACTGTCGGTTACATCATCGGCGATGCAGCGAGCCCTTGGGGTTGGCTTGGTCTGATCATCGGGCTTTTCATGGATATCGCCGTACACGCCGGGTCGGCCACCATGGGCAGAAATAGATACGCCACCACCTGAGAGGACCCGATCCGAGAAGTTGTCAGAGAAGACCTTGTAGGTCGATGTCGCAGGAGGGGTGGCGAAGCTTCGCCAGACCTCTTGCTTCGATCTGACGGACCCGCTCTCGGGTCGAATTGATCACTTTTCCCACGTCGCTCAGAGTCCACGGCTCGTCTCCGTCGAGCCCGAACCGCAACCACAAGACCTGCTGCTCCTCGTAATCGAGGTCCCTGAGAGCCTGCACGAGACGTTCCCGCTGCCACGCCGATGCTGCCCGCTCCTCCGGGTTCAGAGCCGAGTGGTCTTCGACGAAGTCCTGGAGCGATGCGTCTCCGTCCTCTCCCACGGGCCGATCGAGGGAAACAGTCTCTGCCGGGGCTTCCAATGCCGCCAGCACCCGCTCGGTGTCGAGACCGGAGACTTCAGATATCTCCTCGAGAGTGGGCATGCGGTGGAGCTGGTCGTGAAGGCTTTGCCTCGTGTCCTGGACGGTCCGCACGACGTCGACCATGTGCACCGGCAGTCGGATCGTCCGTCCGTTGTTGCCCAGACCTCTTGTGATGGCCTGACGAATCCACCATGTCGCGTAGGTGGAGAATTTGAAC
This sequence comes from Actinomycetota bacterium, assembly GCA_027296205.1. GTDB lineage: Bacteria > Actinomycetota > Acidimicrobiia > Spongiisociales > ZC4RG35 > SZUA-217. The sequence continues at coordinate 8,989 of JAPUJM010000107.1, read as the reverse complement.
CCCTTGCGCCAATCGAACTTCTCCACGGCCCGGATGAGGCCAAGATTGCCCTCCTGGATGAGGTCGAGCAGGTCGAGCCCGCGCCCCGAGTATCGCTTGGCGATTGAGATGACCAGACGGAGGTTCGACCGGATGAAGCTCATCTTGGCCTCGTCGCCTTCGGCGATGGCCCGCATCAGCTGAGGACGTTCGGCCCGGCGGTATTCGCCGGATTCGAGAACCACCTTGGCCTTCTTGCCACGCTCCATGGCGCGGGCGAGATGTACCTCGTCTTCAGCAGTGAGGAGGTCGTGTCCTGAGACTTCGTCCAGGTACAGGCCCACCGTGTCTGCCGGGCTAGCACCTCGTTCCGGTCTTGCATCTTTGGCCCTTATGGCCTTCCCCAACATGGCCTCCTAAAACCCCATGTGGAAAACTAACGCTCCTCCCTGAATCTGGCAACTGGAACATCACGTAGGCCAATATCGTCGGTATCCTCTGTGATTCGTGTCGCGCCGAACGCAGTTCAGATTGCTGGTGGCGCTCACCATCGTCTGGGCGACTTGGGCCGGTTGGTCCCTGCTCGGGCGGGCCACCCCCTATGAGCTCCGGGTGCTCGATGACCTCGGTGCTCCGATCGCCTCTGCCGTAGCTGATATCGAGGGCGACCAGGTGGGCACATCGGGCTCCGACGGCAGGATCCGGATGGATTGGAACCGCTCGAGTGTCGTCCTCGAAGTGAGCGCACCCGGTCATGTCGCCCAGATGCTCACCCTGGCGGAGCCTCCAGAGGGGGTTGTTGACGTCGTACTCAAGGCCCGTGTGCTGCGTGGCCGTGTGGTTACTCCCGATGGGGTGGCGGTCGATGACGCTCGTGTCATGACCAATCCCACCTCCGGGGTAACCGATGGCGAAGGAAACTTCAACATTCGCGGTGCCGAGCCTGGTGCGATTGCGGTCGAAAAGCAGGCATGGTTACCGACGACTTTCAACTGGGATGGCGGGCCAGGCGAGGTCCTCGTCGAATTGGAGCCCTTCGCTGCCAGGGCCGTCCACATATCCGGGTCTGTCGTCGGGGAGCGTTTGGAGGAGTTCATCGCGCTGGCGAGGAACACCGAGCTGAATGCCCTGATGGTTGATCTCAAGGATGACGGTGGGCGGATCTGGTACAACACCGCGAACCCAACAGCGCTCGAGGTGGGAGCGGCCCAGAACTCATACGACCTCAACGCAGTCGCTACCGCGGCTCACAACGAGAACCTCTACCTGATTGGACGGTTGGTCGTCTTCAGTGATGAGATTGCCGCCTGGAACAAGCCGTCGATGGCGGTGTGGGACCTGGCAACCGACGCACCATTCAGAGTCGGAGGCCAGTATTTCCTCGACCCAACAGACCCGGAAGCCAGACAATATGGACTCGATCTGGCCGTCGAGGCCTGCTCGATGGGAGTCGATGAGATCCAGTTCGACTACGTCAGATTCCCCGACATTCTCAGTGAATCTGCCCGATACGACCTCGTGATCGAGGAACAAGTGCGGCTGTCGACCATCCCCGCCTTCCTGAGGGATGCCGTCGACCTTCTCCACCCGATGGGTTGCACGGTTGGCGCCGATGTTTTCGGTTTCCTCACCACCGATGTCTCGGACGGGTTCATCGGTCAGCGTTGGGAGGACGTCGCCCAGATTGTCGATGTGATATCGCCCATGGTCTATCCGTCCCACTACGAAGCCGACTGGTTCGGCTACGAGGTGCCAAACGATCATCCGGGACAGGTGGTTCGCCGTGCGCTGGAGGACGGCATGGAGCGCCTTCCCAGAAACGTGGTGGTGCGCCCGTGGCTCCAGGACTTTGGCTACGACTCATCGCAGGTGAAGGCTCAGATCGCCTCAGCCGAAGAGTTCGGCCTCGGTTGGATGCTTTGGAACGAGTCGTCGGAAGTCACGACCGACGCTCTCCGGCCTGCCGAGTAATTCGCACTATCCCGGTAGGTGAAATACCATCCTACCGTCCCTTTCGGAGTGCCTCCTCTTGACCGCGTTCAACGCCGCAGACCATGCCAATTCGAAGTCCAACGTGCCGTCCTGGCGGGCGTCGCAGATGGACTCTGCTCTCGAGATCTTCGAGACCCTGGATGAGCCGACCGGTTTCGAGGAAGACTGGCGATACGTCGATTATGACCTGCCGTTCGCCGAGCTCGCTCAGATAGAAGACCCCGGTGAGCCATTGTCCGATGGGCCGTTCCTGGCCTCCCTGACCAACAACTCGGGTCGTGTTCTGATCGTCGATGGACAGGTTCTCGAGGTGGGCTCATCGAGTGCCTCGATTTCGACACTTCGTGATCTCGAATCGGATGAGCGGGAGTTCTCCGTGGTCGCCGTCGATCACAACAAGCTGGCGGCTGCCCATGGCGCGTTTGCCAACGATGCAGTTTTCGTCGATGTCGTTCCCAATCAGGTAATGGACGCTCCCCTGGTCATCGAGGTTCAAGGGGTCACTCCGGGCACGGCTTCCTTTCCGCATATCTCGGTGGCGGTTGGTGAGAATGCAGAGGCCCAGGTCCTCGTGGTCTACCGCAGCGCCGATGGGGCCGAGTTGCTGATGGTTCCCGAGATCGACCTCCAGGTGGTCGACGGTGGCCGGCTCCGTTTCATGTCGGTTCAGAGCCTCGACCATGCCGCCACCAACGTTGTCCACCAGCGGATGACTCTGGGACGTGATGCCACCGGACGTCTTGGTGAGGTGGGGCTGGGAGCCAAGCTGGGCAGACTCGACCTCGGTGTGAGCCTCGAAGGTGACGGTGCATCTTCTGAGCTGGTCGGTCTCTATTTCGGCGAGGGCTCACAGACCCTCGACTACCGAATATTGATCAACCACAGCGGCCGCAATACTTCGTCCGACGTGTTTCTCAAAGGCGCGGTCGAGGACGATGCCCAGAGTGTTTTCACTGGTCTGCTTCGCATCGAGAAGGATGCTCGCCGAACTTCGACCTTCGAAACCAATCGCAACCTCGTGCTGTCGGAGAATGGGAAGGCGCATTCGGTTCCCAATCTCGAAATCCTCTGTGACGACGTCATTTGCGGTCATGCCTCATCTGTGGGGCCCCTTCAAGACGACGACCTCTACTATCTGCAAAGCCGTGGGCTTTCCAGGGAGCGGGCCGAGCGTCTTCTGATCAAAGGCTTCTTTCAGGAAGTCATCGACCGCCTCCCGATAACGGGGCTGGAGGCACCTGTCTCCGAGGCGGTCTTCCGTCGTTTTGTCCAGGCTCAGAGCGAGGGGCGGGTGGCATGAAGATCGAGATCACCCCCTTCGACAAGCTGCCTCGGGACCGGGGCGTCCGGGTGAAGGTGGGGGACCATCGCATCGCAATGTTCCGGGTCGGTGACACCGTCTACGCCATAGGCGACGTTTGTTCCCACGCCGAGGCATCTCTGGCCGAGGGAGAGGTCTTCGATGGTTCTGTGGAGTGTCCCCGTCACGGATCTGAGTTCGATCTCGCAACGGGTGCTCCGTCGTCGCTTCCGGCGACGACTCCGGTGCCCACCTATGACGTCTCGGTCGAAGACGGCACCGTCTTTCTCTCCCTGGACGACCAATGAGCACCGCTCTACTCGTTTCGGATCTGTCGGTCGCCGTCGAAAACAAACAGATCCTCGATGGGTTTTCCCTGGAAGTCCCGTTTGGTGAGATCCACGCAATCATGGGCCCGAACGGGTCGGGCAAATCGACTTTTTGTCACGTTCTGACCGGTAAGTCGGGCTACCAGGTGAGGGGCTCGGCGTCACTCGCAGGCGACGATCTCCTCTCGCTTGATGTTGACGAGCGTGCTCGGCTCGGGTTGCTGCAGAGCTTTCAATATCCGACACAGGTAGCCGGTGTCAGGCTTCGCGAGTTCATGATGGAGGCCGCCGAGGAGATGGGCCTCGACGCCGACGAGGCCGCCACCCGGATCGAAGCCGAGAGCGAGAGGTTCGGGATGAGGCCATTCCTCGAGCGATCGGTCAACGGTGATCTCTCCGGTGGTGAGAAGAAGCGGTCGGAGATCTTCCAGATGGCCGTTCTTCGTCCCAAGGTCGCCCTTCTCGACGAGGTCGACTCAGGTCTCGACATCGACGCAGTCAAGCAAGTCTCCGAAGCCGTGGAAGAGATGAGATCACCCGAGCTGGGCGTGGTGATGATCACTCACTACAGCCGGATCCTCCGTTACCTCTCACCGGACCGCATCCATGTGATGATCGACGGCCGCATCGTCGACCGTGGCGGGAGCGAACTCGCCGAAGAGCTCGAGAGTGGTGGCTACAAAGGCCTTCGCAAGCGGCTCGGCATCGAGAAGGTCGTCGACGACGGCCCGATGCGCAAGCCTGCCGACTTCTTCACCGAGACGCCCTTCGACGTCTGAATACCGTTTTGTGAAGGTCTGTAAGGCATATACCCGCGTAGATCTTCACAGAAGGGGATTTTGATGGCGAGTCGGGCCGTTGCCGAGAAATGGCTCCACCAACTGACCCATCTGCCCACCGCGTCGGGCATCGAGGACGCTGTGGTGGTCTGGGTCGAGCAGTGGGTGGCGAGACGGGCCGACCTGAGACTCACGAGGGACTCTGGCGGGAATGTCTTGATAACGCAGAAGGGCCGAAAGAAACACCCTCCGGTGCTCGCCGTAGCCCACATGGACCACCCTGCGTTTGTGATCACCGCCGTCGATGGTCGGGAAGCCGCCTTCGAATTCCGCGGTGGTGTTGACTCCCCATACTTCGAAGATGCTCGCGTCCAGGTGGTCTCCCGGTCTGACGGCGCCGGCGGGCGAGTGACCCTTTATGAGGATCAGAGCCACAGCGGAGTCATCGAGCTCTCCGGGTCCGGTGCTGTTGAGGTCGGTGACATCGCGATGTGGAAATTTCGATTCCAGAGAGCACAGCAGCGTCGGTTCCAGGCGCCGGCGTGTGATGACCTGGCCGGCGGGGCGGCTGCCCTCGCTGCACTCGATCGGGCGAGGGGTAAATCCGAGTTGAAGCATTTCGGAGTACTCCTCACCCGGGCGGAGGAGGTCGGCCTCATCGGTGCCATCCATGCCGCCAAACACCAGACCATCCCAACCGACGCCCGTGTGTTGTCGATCGAGACATCACGCGAGTTGCCCGACGCCCCGATTGGCGCAGGCCCGATCATTCGGACCGGCGACCGATCCACTGTGTTCGACAGAGAGCTCACCAACCGGATCAGCCGCGCTGCCCACGTCAGCGGTATCAAACACCAGCGAAAGCTGATGTCCGGCGGAGGGTGCGAGGCGACGGCCTTTGGCGTCTACGGCTACGAGGCGGCAGGTTTGTGCGTGTCGCTGGGCAATTGGCACAACCGTGGAAATCTCGATGCGGTGGAGGCCGGCCACGGTGAGCCAGTCCCGATGCTCGAGGAAATCTCACTCGACGACTTCCATGGTCTCGTCGATCTGCTTCTGATCGCGGCAAAAGGCGTCGACGTCGAGGACCCACTCAAGGACGCCCTCGACAAAGTCTATGACTCTCAGCGAGATCTACTCGGCTGAGCGACAGACCACTAGCGTCACCGTGTAGCCAGATCTCAGGAGGAACAAGAGTGGAATACCGCATCGAGAAGGACTCGATGGGAGAAGTCAAAGTCCCGGCCGACGCGATGTACGGGGCGTCGACCCAGCGAGCCGTCGACAACTTCCCGATCTCGAGTCATCGGTTTGGCAGACGGTTCATTTGGGCGTTGGGTCTGCTCAAGGGCTCCGCCGGAACGATTGCCGGAGAGATGGACTTCAAGAGCCCGGCTATCTCGGAGGCGATCCGAAAGGCCGCCGACCAGGTGATGGAGGGTGCCTTCGATGATCAGTTCGTTCTCGACATCTTCCAGACCGGCTCGGGAACTTCGACCAACACCAACGCCAACGAGGTGATCGCCACCCGGGCGACTGAGATCCTGGGTGATACCACGGTCCATCCCAACGACGACGTCAACTTTGGCCAGTCCTCCAATGATGTGATCCCGACGGCCATTCACGTCTCCGCTGTCGCCGCACTGAGAGAGGATCTTCTTCCGGCTCTCGATCGTCTCGCCGTGTCGCTCGAGGCCAAGTCGGACGAGTTCTCGGACGTGGTGAAGTCGGGCCGGACTCATCTCATGGACGCAACACCGGTCACTCTCGGGCAGGAGTTTGGCGGCTACGCCACCCAGGTGCGCAAGGGGGCCCGGAGAGTCGAGACGATCCTCCCCGAGTTGGAAGAGCTGGCATTGGGCGGAACGGCTGTGGGGACCGGGATCAACGCTCCCGACGGGTTTGCCGCCGCGGTGATCACGCTCATGACCGAACGCACCGGCTACTCGCTCCGGGAGGCCGACGACCATTTCGAGGCTCAGGGGGCCAAGGACGCCACCGTGAGTGCATCGGGTGCATTGCGGACGGTGGCGGTGTCTCTGTTCAAGATTGCCAACGACATCCGCTTCCTCGGGTCGGGCCCAACATCGGGGATCTCGGAGCTCAAAATCCCGTCACTCCAGCCGGGGTCTTCGATCATGCCGGGCAAGGTCAACCCGGTCATGTCAGAGATGATGATGCAGGTTGCTGCCCAGGTTGTCGGTAACGATGTGGCTATCGCCTGGGGCGGCGCCAACGGCAACTTCGAGCTCAACGTGATGATGCCGATGATCGCCCACAACCTCTTGGAGTCGGCCGGCATCCTCGCCAATGCATGCGACGCCTTCCGGGAACGCTGCGTTGATGGACTCGAGGCGAACGAGAAGCGGGCTCAGGAGCTGGTCGAGAAGAACGCCATCATCGTCACGGCCCTCAACCCGCACATTGGATATGACAACGGTGCGAAGATCGCCAAGGAGGCGGTGGCCACCGGTCGGTCGGTGAGAGACCTTGTGCTGGAAGCCGGCCTGATGACCGAGGACGAATTAGACGATGCCCTCGACATCAAGAAGATGACAGAGGGTGGCCTTCGCTAAGTGTGTTGAGCTCGCGTCCCGAGTCGCAAATCATGCACAGAATCTCGCCTACCCTCGACGCCCCTGGCTGCGTCCTCCGCCTTGACGCAGCTACGGCTGCGTCTTCGTTGTGTGTCCTTGCCAGAAACGCCGATGCCTGGGCGAGATCAGCACGAACTTACGACTCAGGACACTAGGGAGGAAACCTGCTCGAACCTTCCGAGAGGATGGCCGATGCGAGGTTCGCCTGGGGTTGGTGTGTGGACAGCAGTTGCTCGAGATCCTCGGTGGCCCGGGTGACATCGAGCTCAGCCTGTGGGTGCTGGCCCTCGACGGTGATCAGCACATCAACCGTGCCGGCTCGGGCGGCGCTCTGGTCGCTCTGCCGCCAGCACCAGCGGCGGGCGCTGACGAGTCCTGCGTCGTCGACGAACACCACTTCGCCGGATTGGGGATTGGACAGGGCTTCGCTGCCGAGGTCGGTGAAATGCTCGTTCCCTTCCGCGAACCGGACCGTTGTGGTGCCGGTCACCATCTGCTGGTCGAAGACCGCAACGGGGAGGTGGTAGCGGAGGCTCACCAGGTTGGCCAGGTCCACCAGCAGGTTGATCGACGGGATATCGCCCTGTTTGGTGAGACGCCGCAACAGGGCTTCGGCGGCGTTGCGATATTGGGTGGGTTTGACCCCAAAGACGCTGAAGGTGCGCCGCCACGCCGCCAGGCTGGGGATCTCGGAGAGTGGGGCGTCTCCGAGACGGTCCCGCACCAGGTGCTGCTCGGCTTGATAGGCGGCTAACAGGTCGGGTGGTGTGTCGGTGTTGGCAAGACCGGTGGCATGAACCACGCCGCCACAGGTCGCCGGGAAGGTGTCAAGGATCTCGCTCGAATAGCGGAAACGGATCACCAGCGCAGTCTGGCACCAGGAGTCTGCTGATTAATGCCGTTGCTCGAATCGGCGGCCAGGCGCGCCAGTCGCCAGGACAAGGTTTCGCCACTCCTTGTGGCGGAATGGTGAAGCCGAGGACACCGCGAGTGGTGATGACTGGTCGTCGAGATGGGTGACATGCATTGCTCAGCGGGCTCCTAGTTCTCTGGGCCTGTTATCCGCCACCGGTCTGGCGGGTGATCGCACTTGACGTGGAGCCGGATTGAAGGGTGAGTGTCGGGGACCCCGGCAAACGCTCTAGTCCCTGGTGACCGTGAAGCCGATGTCGCCGTATGGCTCGGACACCGGGTGAAAGACGTTGCCCTGATCCTCCAAACCAAACCGGGTCAGGTCGAACGGCAGATGATGCTGGTTCGGAAGATGAAAGTTGATCTCGGATATTTCGGGGACAGCGTCAAGGACCCGCTTACCCATCATGTATCCCTGGTGCTGCACTGACGCCGACCAGTCCGCAAAGAAGTGGTCCACGATGGTGGCGCGCACCAGCGACCAAGTGGCCGTGGTGTCATTCGGAATGGATGAGTACAGCCATCGGGCAGTGACGGACGTCGCCAGCAGACGGTCGGCGGCTTCAGGAAGAATGGTGAACTCGTCTCTGGGAAACCCCGCGAAGGCCGACCCCCGGGTCTTCAGAACCACCAGGCCTTCGATTCCGGCCCCGGTCTCGGTTTCGCGCCCATGAGCAACCTGGGCGGTGCGACGCTCCGACCCTCCCCCGACAAATCCGGTGTCTGTTTGCCGGCGCCAGATGTTCTCGAAGATGGAAACCCGCGCTTGATCGATGTCAGGACGGGCGACGAAGCGTTGGCAGAGAACGAAAGCGAAAGCCTCGAGATCATCCGTCAGGTGTTCTTGAGCCAGGCCGTAGATCGTGTTTCGTATCGTGTCGGTGGGCAGCACAGCCGCGTTATCGCCTTCGGTGTGGGCAGATTCCACATCACCCTCGAGCAGAACCTGCACGCTGATGTCGGAGAACTCGTCGGTTCGCTCGCCACGATGCACCTTGGACACCCTGACCTCCGACTTGCCCCAGCGGTTGGCGCTAAGTCGCGACACGTCAACTCCATCTATAGGTGGTATACCCGAAAGTACTCAGCAGAAGAGATGCG
>JAPUJM010000106.1 GCA_027296205.1 Actinomycetota bacterium | reverse complement strand
AGGTGGCGCCCGCCGCGTTGTGGGCGTTGGTGACCTCGGTATTGAAGTCTTCGGTTGCCTGGACGTAGGCCTCCACTGCCACCCTGCGCAGCTCGCCGGTGTCCGAGGAGCGCAGCCCGTCAAGGGCGTCCCCGGCGGCGAGGGAAGCAAACTGGACCGCCGTCTTCAAAGCCTCGTGGTTGATCTCCAGACCGGCGGGGACAGCCATGTTGGTGACCTGGTCGGAGAGGTCGGTGGTGTCCTCCACCACCACCTCGAGCCGTGTCTCGGCGTCTCTGAACTCGATCTCACGCGGATCGGCGTCGAACCCGTCGTTGACCGTCACCATTTCGGTGGTCAACAGTTGGAGCGCAGCGTTGATCACGTCGAGCTCGTTGAGATAGGCCTGTGTCTCGGGGTCGAGCTCGCTATCGCCGCCATCGACAGTTGTGACCGGGCTGTCGGGGACCGTGGTCGTCGCCGGTTGTCCCGCGAGTGTCGTGTCTGGCGACGCCTCCGGAAGCTCACGTACGAAGAAAAAGGTGAACGCGATCATCCCCAGAATGACCAGTGGGAGGATCCAACGTCCTGGCTTCGGATCGGGATTGACTGCCATGACTATTGAGAGACGTTAGCTGCGAGGGCCGAAGTTCCCCGGTTGGAAGAAATCCGGAGCTCAACCCCCTTGAAGCGGCGCCGGCCAACCCATACGTTCGAGACATGGATGAGGAAAGACAAGAGGTCTACGAGCGCATTCCGTGGGAGACCCTGGAGAAACAGGGTGGAGATCGACAATGGCTGGTGATCGCTGTGGCCGGAGCGGTCGCCGTCGGTGCTCTCGCCTACTCCTTTACCAAGAGCCAACCAGCCCCCCCACCGACGCCTACCCCGGTCGAAGCTGCGGTGACTGATCCTCCGGTCACGACCGCCATTGCTCCGGTGACGAGCTTGCAGACACCACTGGTTATGGCCGAGGCCGATCTATACGCCATCGACCCCGAGCGCATCATCGATCAGGCAAAGGCGCTCGCCGAGTGGTTCGCCGTTGAGTATTTCGCGGTGGACGGGTCTGAGCAATCCCAAGCGACTCTCGGGTCACTCATGCCGTCAGGAGTTCCTCTTCCTGAGGCTCCAGCGGGCACTCAGGTGTTTGTCGACTGGGTGGGGGTCCAGAGCGTGACGGAGACAGCACCCCTCTCCTACGACATAGCGGTCCTGGTGCGATCGCTGATGGCTCAGGGTGACGGTGGCTTCGTTCGCCAGCCCACCCGCGTTGCCACGATCGTGGTGGTCGTTGGTGACGACGGGCTCCCCAGAGTTGCCCGGCCGCCGGCAATCACGACACCCCCGGTATTGTCTCCGGTGACAATGACTCTGAATTCTCTTCCGGCGACGCTCGAGGAGCAGGTCGAGTCCGCATACGGGTTGGTGGTGGGCGGGGAGCAGCTGGAAGACGGGCTTTGGCGGGTGGTTGCGATGGTCGAAGGCGTCGACGGAGTGCGCCGTCCCACAATTATCACTGTTCCGTGAGGTCAGACCTCGAAGTGGCTCTCTAGGATCGCCGTCGCCGATGGGGCGATTGTGTCCCACGAACCGGTGGGAGTCTTGGAGATGGTCACGAAGTCTGCAGTCAGAAAGACACTCGTCACCTCGTCGATGCCAAGCAGCTTGGCCACGAAGGCTTCCTCAGGATCGGAACCCCTGACATATGTCCCCGGCCCTCCGACGGGCGACCCGACGCTGAACTTCCTTGCATTGGGGTTGGGAGTCGGGTCTGATCTGACTGGCATGGAACGGCGAGCGTAGTCCTATGACCAAGATCATCGGCGTGGACGTGGGCGGGACCTTCACCGATGTGGTCGTGTTCGACGGCGACGTCATCACAGGAGAGAAGGTGCCGACCAGCCTCGATCAGTCGAGAGGCGTGGTCCGGGCGGTGTCAGGCGGGCCGGATGACGTGTTTCTTCACGGAACAACCGCAGCGACCAACGCACTCCTCGAGGGGAAGGGGGCGCTGGTTGCGCTGGTCACCGACGCCGGTTACGAGGACATCATCGAGATTGGCCGTCAGGATCGCCCTTCGCTCTACGACAGCAGCGTCGACCGTCCCGCCCCACTCGTGGATCGATCGCGAAGACACGGGTACGACGGAGATTGGCGAGCGCTGCTGAAGAGCGTCATCGAGTCGTCTCCCCAGGTGGTCGCGGTGGGACTCATCGAGTCCTACTCGGATCCCTCGGGTGAGCGCACTCTGACGACCGAGTTGCAGGAAGCGCTGTCGATCCCGGTCCTCGCCTCGTCGGTGGTGTCGCCCGAGTTCCGTGAATACGAGAGAATCAGCACAACGGTTCTGTCGGCGTACTTGACGCCATCAGTGGCCGACTATCTGCGCTCCCTCGACTCCCGACTCGCGATGGGCACCCGCCTGGTGATGACATCGTCGGGGGGGCTTCTTCCGTTCGCGCAGGGGCCGGAGTCTGCAGGCCGTCTGATCCTGTCGGGCCCCGCCGGTGGAGCGGTGGCCGCGGCTGCCCTGGGCCGTTATCACGGGTATGAGACAGTCCTGTCCTTCGACATGGGCGGGACCTCCACCGATGTCTGTCGGATCACCGATGGAGTGCTCGCAGTCGGGTCCGGCCATCAGGTGGCGGGACGGGTCAATCGAGTGCCGTCTGTCCCGATCCGGACCATCGGTGCCGGTGGGGGGAGCATCGGTTGGGCCGACGCCGGTGGTGCGCTTCGGGTCGGTCCCGGTTCGGCGGGTGCCATTCCCGGTCCGGCCGCCTACGGTCATGGTGGGTCGGAGCCGACTGTCACCGACGCCAACATCGTCACCGGAAACATCCCCGATGACCTGGCGATGGGTGGATCGGTCGGTCTCGATGCCGATGCTGCACGTGAGGCCCTCGAGCGTTTGGGGGACACTCTGGGTCTCTCGGTCGACGCCACGGCTGCCGGGATGCTCGAGGTCGTGGACAGCAATATGGAGCACGCCCTTCGGTCTGTGTCCGTTGAGGAAGGTGCTGATCCACGGGAGGCGGTGCTGGTGGCGTTTGGTGGTGCCGGCGGTCTCCACGCCACGCGATTGGCTCGGAGGCTCGGCATCGGGAAGGTTGCTGTTCCCCCGCTGTCCGGTGTGTTCTCCGCTTTGGGACTGCTCCTGGCGGCGCCAAGGGCCGACGCTGCGCGTACGGTGATGATGCGAGAAGGAGACGAGCGGCTTTCGGCCGAGATCCGCCGGCTGACTGCAGAGGCAACGGCTCGGTTCGCCGGTGTGTTCGGCTTCGAGCAAATGTCGACTCACGTCAGCTCTGATGTGCGGTATGCCGGTCAATCCCATGAGTTGGAGGTCGAAGCCGACGAGTTGTGGCCAATCGTGAGAGATCGTTTCGAGTCCACCCATCTTCAGATGTTTGGCTTCAACAGACCCGGTGAGGTGGTCGAGTTGGTCAACCTGCGGGTCACCGCCAACGGCGAGCCCCCGTTGTCCTGGGAGGACGTCCCCGGACCCGGCGCCGACCTCCCGCCCGTCGCTCGGGAAGACGTATGGGACCGCCAGACGCTGCCCCCCGGCTTCGTCATCGAGGGCCCGGCAACCATCACCGAGACGAACTCGGCCGTCCTGATTCAAGGAGAGGACCGTCTCGAGGTTCTCGGCGACGGCACACTGGAGATCTCCGTGACCCACCACTGATGAGTGTTTCGATCACCGAGGCCTGCGTCTACGTCTCCGATGCCCTCTCCGCGGCCGCCAACCCGGAGAAAGCCGTCGGCATGCAGGCATACATGAAGACCGACATGCCTTTCTACGGGGTGCAGAAGCCGGGGAGGACACCGATCCTTCGCAGACTGCTCAGGGAGTTCCCCCCGGAGGATCGCGATCAGTACGAGAGCCTCGCTCTGGCCCTATGGGCGCTTCCTCATCGTGAGGAGAAGTATCTAGCTCAGGGTGTCGCGGTCGGTCACCAGCAATACATGGTCCCCGAGTCACTTCCACTCTTTCGCCGGATGATCACCGAAGGGGCCTGGTGGGACTTCGTCGATGAGACCGCCACTCACATGGTGCGGTACCTGGTCATCAACAATGGCGACGAGACGTGGCCGTCTGTGGATCACTGGCTCGATGACGACGACATGTGGTTGCGGAGGTCGGCCATCATCTGTCAGGTCGGCGCCAAAGAGCACACCGACCCCGAGCGTTTGCTCCGGTTCTGTGAGCAGCGGGCATTTGAGAGGGAGTTCTTCATCAGAAAGGCGATCGGGTGGGCACTACGTGACTACGCCAAGACCGACGCCGGTCTGGTTGCGGCTTTCGTCAATGACCACAACGAAGAGCTGTCGGGGTTGTCGTTCCGCGAGGCGACCAGGCACATCGGCCATTTGGTGGATCGATGATCGATCCGATCACTCTCGAAGTCGCCCGTCACCGGTTCTCGGCGATCGCAGTGGAGATGGGCGGTGTTCTCCGACGCACCTCATTGTCGCCGAATATCAAAGAGCGGGCCGACTGCTCAGCGGCCGTCTTCACGGCCGGCGGAGAGATGTTGGCCCAAGCCGAGCACATCCCCGTGCATCTCGGCTCGATGCCAGAGTCGGTTGCAGCCTGTATCAAAGGCTTCGATCCAAAGCCCGGGATCCAGTACGCCGTGAACGATCCGTTCCACGGAGGCACCCACCTCAACGATCTCACCATCGTTGCTCCCGTGTTTGCTGCCGGACGTCACGTCGCCTGGGTGGCCAATCGGGCGCACCATGCGGACGTGGGAGGGGAGGCCCCAGGCTCGATGCCTGCCCATGCGGTGACGGTTGATCAGGAAGGCCATCGTGTTCCACCTACCGTCGCAGTTCGAGATGGAGCCTGGGTGGAGGAATTCGTCGGCCCGTTCGTCTCGGCGTCCCGGACCCCGTGGGAGAGGCGAGGGGATCTCGATGCTCAGATGGGCGCCAATGCGATTGCGGTGAGACGTCTGGTCGAATTGGTGGAGACGGAGGGTCTCGACCAGCACGACGCCGTTGCTCAGTCCTTGCTCGACTATGGCGAGCGTCGAATGACTTCCGCTCTCGAGGTCTTGCCGGACGGCTCCTACGAGTTCGAGGACTTCATGGAGCATGGCACCGGCGATGTGGCCATTCGGGTCAAGGTGACGATCGACGGTGGCACGCTGATTGCCGACTTCTCCGGGTCGGACCTTCAGGTGGAGGCCAACTTCAACGCCGTGGAGGCAGTGACCCGCTCCTGTCTCTACTACGCGGTGAGGGTCGCCACCGATCCGACCATTCCTGCCAACGGTGGGTGCTATCGGCCCCTTTCCTTGCTGGCGCCGGAGGGTTCGATCGTGAATGCGTCGGCTCCCGCGGCGGTGGCGGCGGGCAACGTCGAGACAAGCCAGCGAATAGCGGATGTCCTGCTCGGGGCTCTCGCGCAGGCGGCCCCGGACCGAGTTCCGGCGGCGTCCCAGGGAACGATGAACAACGTCCTCATCGGCAACGACGAGTTCGCCTACTACGAGACAGTGGGAGGAGGCCAGGGGGCCCGCCCATACCGGGACGGCCAGTCGGGAATCCAGACCGGGATGACCAACACTCAGAACACACCGATCGAGGCTCTGCACACCCACTATCCCTTCCGGGTGACCGCTTACACACTGCGGCGGGGGAGTGGCGGCCAGGGCCGCTATCGAGGCGGCGAGGGCATTCACCGAGAGATCCGCTTCGAGGTGCCGGCAACGCTGTCCTTGATGGGCGAGCGTCGGCGCAATCCGCCATGGGGGTTGGCCGGGGGTGGGCCCGGCGAGGTTGGCGAGGACTGGCTGATCCATCGAGACGGTGAGAGGGAGCGTCTCCCCAGCAAGGTCACCATAGATGTGGAACCAGGTGAGACACTCGTCGTGATGACGCCGGGAGGCGGCGGCTGGGGCGGGGCCTGGAGCCCGTAACACCCTTTCTGTGTCGATTAACCCGGCGCATACCCGCAAAAATCGACACAGAAAGGTTCGGGAATGGGTGGTGACCGCAGCCTGTCTTTAAGCGGTAGCCTCAGGGGATGACGTTGCTCTCCGATCTTCGGCAGACCCTGGGGAATGAGAACGTTCTCGAGGAGCCGATGGAGCTCTATATCTACTCCAAGGACGCCTCGTTGATGAGGGGTGAGGCGACGTTTGTCGTCTTTCCCCAATCAGCCGAGCACGTGGCGGCGGTCGTCCAGATCGCCGGGGAGCATGGCGTGCCCATCGTGGCGAGAGGCGCAGGCACGGGACTGACCGCGGGAGCCAGCCCGACCGAGGGCGGCATCGTGATGGCCACCACCGCCCTGAATTCGGTGGAGATCGACCCGGACAATCGAACGGCCTGGGTGGGCGCCGGTGTGGTCAATCTCGACCTCAGCAAGTTGGCCGCGCCGTTCGGCCTGCACTTCGCTCCCGATCCGTCGTCGCAGTCCGCCTGCACCATTGGAGGCAACGTGGCCAACAACTCCGGAGGGGCTCACACCCTCTCCGAGGGCAGCACTACCAGTCACGTGCTTGGTCTCGAGGTGGTTTTCGCCGATGGTGAGATCGTCATCCTGGGGGGTCAGGCCCCGGATTCACCGGGCCTCGATGTGAAAGGATTGGTTGTCGGTTCTGAGGGGACGCTGGGCATCGTCACCCGTGCCCTGGTTCGCCTCTTGCCCGTCGAACCGGAGGTGAGGACGCTGTTGCTGGACTTCCCAACGGTGGAAGCGGCGGTCGCCACCGTGTCCGAGATAATTGCGGCCGGGATGATTCCTGCCGCTCTCGAGCTCATGGACCAGCGCATGACCGTGGCGGTGGAGAACTGGCTGCATGCCGGGCTGCCGGTCGAGGCAGCTGCGGTTCTCCTCGCGGAAGTGATTGGCGAGCGAGAGGGCGTGGAGTCCCAGGCAAGCCAGATTGGCGAAATCGGACGGGCCAACGGCGCCGGGGATGTCCGGATCGCCAAAACGGAGGAGGATCGTGCCCTTCTCTGGAAGGGTCGCAAGTCGGCCTTCGGAGCCATGGCTCAGCTGGCGCCCGACTACTACCTCCATGACGCGGTCGTGCCACGAACCAAGCTCGTGGAGACGATGAGGAAGATCTACGAGATCGCCGACCGTTACCAACTCACCCTGCTCAACGTGTTCCATGCCGGCGACGGGAATCTGCACCCGCTCATCGCGTTTGACGCAAGTGAGCCCGGTGTCGCTGAGCGGGTCCACCAGGCCGGAGATGAGATCGTGGCCGCCTGCCTCGAGGTAGGAGGAGCACTCACCGGTGAACATGGGATCGGCCTCGAGAAGCGAGACCTGATGAGGATGGCTTTCACCGAGATCGACCTCGATGCCCAGGCCCGTCTCAAGGAGGTCTTCGATCCGACGGGGTTGTTCAATCCGAGGAAGATCCTTCCCGAAGGGTCTCGTTGTTTCGACTTTGGTGGAGTGCGTCGCGAAGTTCCGGAGGGCGTCTGGGTTTGACCTACCACCCGCCGCCCATCACCAGACTGGCGGCCGAATCGGAGGGCGCTCCCGATGCCGAGCTGACCGTTGCACCGAAAAGCCCTCATGATGTGGCCTCGGTTCTTCGTCACGCCACCGAGAAGGGTCTGAAAGTCCAGGTCTGGGGTGGTGGCACCCGCTCCGGGTACGGAACACCGCCTCCCCCGGACATTGTGATGTCGATGGAGCACCTTGGTGAGATCGAGTCTTGGGTGCCGGGCGACCTGACCCTCGTTGTGGGGGCCGGGGCCCGTATCGCCGACATCGAGTCGAAGCTCGTGGGCGAGAGCCAGACAGCCGTCCTTCCCGAAGTGCCCGGGGTGTCAACCGTCGGAGGGGCGATAGCGGCGGGTGCATCGGCTCTTCGCCGCGGGCGACTGTACGGAACCCGGGAGCGAATCCTGGAGACGACGGTTGTCACCGGTGACGGTCGGATCGTTCGCAGCGGCGGCCGTGTGGTCAAGAACGTCACCGGGTACGACATGCACAAGCTCAGCGTGGGAGCGTTCGGTTCCCTTGGTGTGGTTGTGTCGGTGTGCTTGAAGCTATGGCCGTTGCCCCCAGCGGGAGCGACGGTGACCGTGGATGGTCCCGATCAGACTTCGTCCGTTGCCCGACCGCTGGCCATCCTGGAGGGAAACGATTCCACCCGAGTGTTTCTGTGGGGTACCGATGAGGATGTCTCGGCCATGTCTGATCGACTTGACGGCGACTCCGCGGACGGCTTGGACTGGCCGGCGGACCCGTCTGGTCCTTATGTGTGGTCCGTTCGAGTTCCCCCGGCACTCACCAGCCAGGCCATCCGGCACCTCCCTGACGGCTGGCGGTATCTGGCGGTTCACGGCGTCGGCGACATCAGGGCGGCATCGGATGATGATGAGGGAGCCTCCGATTTGCGGGTGTGGGCCGAGTCCGTTGCCGGGCATCTCGTTGTGGTCGAGGCACCGACCGACACCCTCCAAGGGTTCGATCGGTGGGGGTCTCCTCCACCGGGTTTGGATTTGCAGCGACGGTTGATCGGCGAGTTCGATCCCGCCCGGATCATCAATCCGGGTCGGCTTCCGGGGGGTATCTGATGACATGGGTCACGGTTGACCGCCCCACATCGGAGGAATTGGATGCCTGCGTGCAGTGCGGTCTCTGTCTGCCGGTGTGTCCCACTTTCAGGCTGACGGGTCGGGAGACGGCCTCGCCGCGAGGCCGTCTCCAAGCCATGTCGGCGGTCGATAGCGGGATCTTCGCCGTCGACGACACCTTCGCCGGCATCATCGATTTCTGTC
>JAPUJM010000105.1 GCA_027296205.1 Actinomycetota bacterium | reverse complement strand
ATCGTCACGGACGAGACCAGGAAAGCGATGAAGCAGATCCTCGAGGAAATCCAATCGGGTGCGTTCGCCAACGAATGGTTGGCCCAGGCTCGGGAAGGAGCCCCCGTCCTCCACGAGCAAAGGGCGGCCAACCGGGCTCATCAGATCGAGGATGTGGGAGAAGAGCTTCGCAAACTGATGCCGTTCCTCGACCCGAAGACGGCTCCCTGAGCCACAAGCATGAGACATGAGGCTGTCGGACCTTGACAGTCGGGTAGCCGCCTGTGCATACTTTCAGTCGACATGTACCGAAGCAAAACGCCCGTAGCCGACCTTCTTCTCATCGAATAGCGCACGCAACTTTCTGCGTGCGCCCAACCCTCCTCACGGAGGGTTTTTTGTGACCAAAATGAAAAACTTGTGACAAAATGAAAAAGCAGACATTTACAGGATCCAATTCACTTCTCCGCAGCCTCGAACACGAGGGGGTGGAGATGATCTTCGGGATTCCCGGCGGGGCGATCCTCCCCGCTTATGACCCTCTGCTCGACAGTCCGATACGCCACATCCTGGCGAGACATGAGCAAGGGGCCGGACACATGGCCGAGGGATATGCGATGGCCACCGGCCGGGTGGGGGTGGCAATGACCACCTCCGGGCCGGGGGCAACCAACCTGATCACGCCCCTCCAGAACGCAAAAATGGACTCGACCCCGCTGGTCGCCATCACCGGTCAAGTGGGTACTGCAGCCATCGGCAGTGACGCCTTCCAGGAGGCCTACACGACCGGCCTGGCGATGCATTGCACCAAGCACTCCTACCTGGTGACCGACGCCGGCGAGCTGCCAAACGTGATCCACGAGGCGTTCCATCTCGCATCCACGGGGCGACCCGGACCGGTGCTCGTCGACATTCCCAAGGACGTGCTCAATCAACCGACTCATTGGTCCGAGCCGTCGTTGGCCGGGCTTCCCGGGTACAAGCCGACGAGAGAAGGCCATCCCAAGCAGATCAAAGCCGCCATCGATCTCATCGAGTCCGCCGAGCGGCCGGTCCTCTATGTAGGTGGTGGAGTGATCAACGCCGGAGCCTCCACGGAACTGGCCGAGTTCGCCGTGGCTGTCAATGCGCCCGTGGTGACCACGCTCATGGCACGAGGGGCGTTCCCCGACGACCACCCTCTCGCATTGGGGATGTCAGGCATGCACGGCACCTACCCGGCGACGACTGCCATTCAGAAAGCCGATGTGCTGGTCAGTCTTGGAGCCCGGTTTGATGACCGTGTCACGGGCAAAGTCGATGCTTTCGCCCCCCACGCCAAGGTGATCCACGTAGACGTTGATCCAGCCGAGATCGGAAAGGTTCGCCAAGCCGAAGTGCCCATCGTCGGTGACGCCCGGCTGATTCTACGAGCGTTGTTAGATCGGGTCCTCTCATTGAGAGACGCAGCTGACGCTCCGAGACGACAAGAGTGGTTCGATCAACTCGACTCGTGGAGGAAGAGCCATCCGCTGTCATATGATCAGGACCCTGACGGGCCGATCAAGACCCAGCACTTCATAGAGCGTCTCCATGCTCTCACCAATGGTGAAGCGGTCGTCACCGCAGGCGTGGGTCAACATCAAATGTGGGCATCACAGTTCTGGAGGTTCTCCAGGCCACGCTCATGGATCAACTCCGGTGGGCTGGGAACGATGGGATTCGCCGTCCCGGCGGCAATCGGAGCGAAGGCTGCTCGACCCGACGATCTCGTCTACGCGCTTGATGGAGATGGCTGCTTTCAGATGACCTTCCAGGAGTTGATCACAGCCGCCACCGAAGGCATACCTGTCAAGGTCGCTGTCTTCAACAACGGGGGTTACGGCATGGTCAAGCAGTGGCAAAGCCTGTTTTACCAAGGGCGTATCTCTGCGACCAGCCTGGGCACCACGATCCCCGACTACCCAAACTTGGCCGAGGCAATGGGCTGCGTTGGGCTCCGTGTCACCCACGCCGACCAGATCGACGTCACGATCGAAAAGTCCCTCAGCGTCAACGACCGTCCTGTCGTCGTCGAGGTAGTCACCGATCCAGACGAAATGTGCTTCCCGATGATTCCAGCCGGCGGGTCCAATGATGACATCGCAATGGGCCCGGAGGATCTCTGATGCAGCACACCCTCTCGGTAACTGTCGAAGACAAACCCGGTGTCCTTGCCCGGGTCTCGGCGATGTTCTCCAATCGTGGCTTCAACATCCACTCTCTAGCGGTTGGGCCCACCAACGTGGAGGGGCGGTCCCGAATCACCCTGGTCGTGGATGCTCCGGAATTGGAACAACTCAAGAAACAGCTTCACAAGCTGGTCAATGTCATCAAGGTCCAAGAGCTAGAGCCTTCCGAAACGCTGGAGGCCGAGGTGATGCTCGTTCGAGTCTCGTGTGATCCCCACAGTCGCGGCGAAGTGGCCGATACCGCAGCACTGTTCGCAACCCGCATGATCGACCTCAGCCCAAAATCCATGACTTTCGAGATTTCGGGCACACCCGAGCACCTCGCTTCGTTCCTCGAGCACGTCCGGCCATACGGAATCATCGAGCTGGTCAAATCGGGTCGGGTGGCCCTGAAGAAGCAGTCAGATGTCTCAACGTCTCTAATCGGAGGAGGCACTCGATGAGAGATGGCCTCCTCTTCCTTCGTTCACCAGATGCGGGGCTTCTTCGACTCCCTTAGCCGGGAAGCTCGAAACGAGCCGACCGGCGCCCTCATCCCGACTTGACCACCGTATAAGGAGACAACATCGTGAACGACAAAGTAGTGATTTTCGATACCACGCTCAGAGACGGCGAACAGGCGCCCGGCATCGCCCTGAACCCCGATCAGAAGGTGGCGATCGCCCATCAGCTGGCCAGACTCGGAGTCGATGTGATCGAAGCCGGGTTTCCGGTTTCGTCACCCGGCGACTTCGACGCCGTGGCACGAATATCCCAAGAAGTGCCCGGACCTGTGATCGCGGCACTCGCCCGGACCGAGGCTGCGGACATCGACCGGGCCTGGGAGGCGATCAAGCACGCGGACATGTCGAGGATCCATGTTTTCCTCGCCACCTCACCCATCCATATGGAGCACAAGCTCAGGATGAACGAGGAAGAGGTCATGGCGGCGGTGAGAACCGGTGTTGCCCGGGCACGGGATTACACCGACGACGTCGAGTACTCGCCCGAGGACGCCACCCGTTCCGACCCGGACTTTGTCATCGCCGTGTGTCAAACCGCTGTCGAGTCCGGAGCCACCACGATCAACATCCCCGACACTGTCGGTTTTGCCACCCCATCCGAATATGCCTCGACGATCTCGCGGGTGATGGCAGAGGTAAAAGGCGAGCGGGAAGAGGTTGTCATATCGACCCACTGTCACAACGACCTGGGTCTCGCCGTTGCCAATTCCCTGGCTGCGGTGGGCGCAGGCGCCCGACAGGTCGAAGGCGCCATAAACGGTATCGGAGAACGGGCGGGCAACACCTCGACGGAGGAGATCGTGATGGCCCTGACAGTCAGAAAGGACGCATTTGGTGTTGAGATCGGCGTGACCACCGAAGAGATCGTTGAGACCTCCCGAATGGTCGCCGAGAAGACCGGCTATCCGGTCCAGTACAACAAGGCCGTGGTCGGTAGGAACGCATTCGCCCACGAGTCGGGGATCCACCAGCACGGTGTCCTGCGTAAGAGGGAGACGTACGAGATCATGGACCCGGTTTCGGTCGGTTCCCCTGGATCCTCGATCGTGATGGGGAAGCACTCTGGAAGGGCTGCGTTCAGACACACCCTCGATGGCATGGGCGTCGAGTTGAGCTCGGGCCCCTTCGAGCAGGCCTTCGCGCGAATGAAGCGAGTGGCGGACCAGACCGGACAAGTGTCTGAAGTCCAGATGCAAGCCATCGTCGACGAAGTCGTGACGGGAACCGAGATTCTGCAAGGGGTGACTGAGTCCTTCCGATGACCGCACACCGCATAGCTGTGGCGCCCGGCGACGGGACCGGACCCGAGGTGATCTCCGAGGCGGTCAAGGTCCTCGAAGCGGCTGCCCACGCGTTTGGTTTCGAGTTCGATGCCACGGCCTATGACCTCGGAGGCGAGAGGTACCTCCGCACCGGCGAGACTCTCACCGGTACCGATCTCGACGGATTCAAGCAGTCAGACGCCATTCTGTTCGGAGCGGTGGGACACCCCGATGTGCCGCCAGGCGTCCTGGAACAGGGCATCATCATCCGGATACGACGGGAGCTGGATCAATACATCAATCTGCGCCCTATCAAGCTTCACCCTGGAGTCAGAAGCCCGCTCGCCGATGTCACACCCCGGGATGTCGACTTTGTCGTTGTCAGGGAGAACAGCGAGGGGCTCTACGCAGGCAAGGGCAGTTTCACCGGGTATGGCTCACGCTTCGAGGTGGCAGTTCAGGAGTCGGTCAACACCCACTTCGCCGTTGAGCGATGTGTTCGATTTGCCTTCGAGCTTGCCGACAACCGTCCCCGGCGGCACCTCACCTTGTGCGGCAAGACCAACGTCATGACCTACTCGTGGGATCTGTGGGCAAGAGTGTTCGATGAGGTGGCGGCCGACTATCCCGACATCGACACCGACTACACACACGTCGACGCGGCCTGTTTGTGGATGGTTGAGGATCCAGGGCGATTCGACGTCATCGTCACCGACAACATGTTCGGAGACATCATCACCGATCTCGGTGCGGCAATACAAGGTGGATTGGGCATTGCTGCGGGAGCGAACATGAACCCTGAAGGTGTCTCGATGTTCGAGCCGATTGGTGGAACAGCCCCGGGATTCGAGGGGACCGGGCAAATCAACCCCCTCGCAGCCATCGGATCCGTGGCCATGATGCTCACAGTGCTCGGCGAGACAGATGCCGGCGACGCTGTCGAGGATGCCGTCGGCAAGATCGCAGGATCACTCCCCTCTCTTCAGGCCGGTCGGATGGGCGCATCGACCTCGGATGTGGGAAATCGGGTAGCAGAGCTCGTTTCGGCCGGTCGATCCGCAGAGATAGCCCGATGACCGGCAAGACGCTGCTCGAGAAGATCTGGGAGACGCACATCGTTGACAGCCCCCTACAGGAAGCTGCCAGACGTGATGCCCTCAGGGAGGGCGGCGCATTGGATGATGACAACATGGCAGGCGAGCGACCGGACTTGCTGTACATCGACCTTCACCTCATCCATGAAGTGACCTCGCCACAGGCCTTCGAGGGTCTGCGCCGAGCAGGGCGACCCGTGAGAAGACCCGACCTCACGCTCGCCACGGTCGACCACAACGTGCCGACCCTCGCCCGGGACCAACCCAACCCCGACCCGCTGTCAGCGAAGCAAATCGATGTGATACAACGAAATGCCGAGGAGTTCGGTGTCACTCTCTTCGACATCTTCGACGCCCGTCAGGGAATCGTGCACATCATCGGGCCCGAGCAGGGTTTCACCCAGCCAGGAATGACGATCGTTTGTGGCGACAGCCACACCTCGACGCACGGGGCGTTCGGATCGCTTGCCTTTGGCATAGGCACGTCTGAGGTTGAGCATGTCCTGGCGACACAGACGTTGCGGCAGACGCGCCCCAAGACAATGTCGGTCGAAATCACTGGAGAACTCGGTCCCGGAGTGACGGCGAAGGATGTGATCCTCGCCATCATCAATGAGATCGGTGTCAGCGGGGGCAGAGGTCATGTGATCGAATACCGCGGCAAAGTCATTCGTAACCTCTCCATGGAGGAACGAATGATGGTTTGCAACATGTCGATCGAAGCGGGAGCCCGTGCCGGGCTCATCGCTCCTGACGAGAAAACCTTTGAGTACATGCGTGGTCGCCCTCATGCGCCCGGCGAAGACAACTGGGGGGGCGCTCTCGAGCGATGGCGTCAACTCCCCACCGATGACGATGCCCAATTCGATCGAGAGATCTCGATGGATGGATCCTCGATGCGACCATTCGTGACCTGGGGCACCAATCCGGCACAGAGTGTCACGGTCGACGGACACATTCCCCATCTCCAAGACGTGGCGAAGGCAGAACGGGAGAGCGCCGAGCGGGCACTGGCCTACATGGACCTGGCTCCGGGGACCCCGATCCGTGAGATCCCGATCGATCGGGTGTTCATCGGGTCCTGCACCAATGGCCGGATCGAGGACATGCGTGCCGCTGCCGCTGTTGTCAAGGGCAAGCACGTGGCCCGCGGCGTCAGCGCAATGGTCGTCCCGGGCTCAGGCCTGGTGAAGCGTCAGGCTGAGGAGGAGGGTCTGGCAGACATCTTCATCGCCGCCGGCTTCGAATGGCGGGATGCCGGCTGCTCGATGTGTCTCGGTATGAATCCCGACGTCCTGGCTCCGGGAGAGAGAAGCGCTTCGACTTCCAACAGGAACTTCGAGGGACGACAGGGACCGGGGGGCCGCACCCATCTCGTCAGCCCCCAGATGGCGGCGGCGGCCGCCGTTGCGGGCCATTTCGTCGATGTGAGGGAGATGATCGCGTGAGGCGGTTCTCCGCGGTCAGCGGTCGGGCGGTCCCGATTGATCGTGAGAACGTCGACACCGATCAGATCATCCCGGCGCGACATCTCAAACGCATCGAGCGCGATGGCTACGGGCCCTTCGCCTTCGAAGCGTGGCGTCGCGACCCCGAATTCGCACTCAATGATCCTGTGTACGAGGGGGCCACGATCATGTTGACCCGCTCCAATTTCGGTTCCGGGTCAAGCCGGGAACACGCCGTTTGGGCGCTTGACGGCCTGGGGATCGAGGTGCTGGTCGGCGTGAGCTTCGCGGATATCTTCAAGAACAACTGTTTTCAGAACGGCATCCTGACGGTCGAGCTTTCCGGGGAGGACATCGACCATCTGATGGGAATCGCCCGGAAGACTCCTCAGACCGAGATCGTGGTCGACCTGTCGGCCCAGACGGTGGAGGTTGTCGGCAACGGCTGGAAACGAAGTTTCCAGATCGACCCCTTTCACAAGTATCGCCTTCTTCGTGGTCTCGACGACATTTCGATGACTCTCGAGTACGTCTCCGACATCGAGGGCTACGAGCAGCGCAGGGACAACGCTTCCCTCCCCAGTACCGCGGTGTCACCGCAGACGAACGTGCAGTGGAGATCTAACCACTAGTGATACTCGTCGTGATCGTCGAACGGCTCGGCCGTGTCTGACAGCTTCTCGGTTATCCAGCCGTCGATCTCGGCCCAAACGTCATAGAGCCACGTTTCCTGCTCTTCCGGCGGTGGGATCTGCTCGGCGGGGTAATGCCAAATCTTGGTCGCCACGTTTGTGCCCATCGGCATCCCACGCCAGATATCCCCGAATGACACCAGCGTCTCCAGTCCCGCATGGCCGACGAAGAACACGTCGGTCTTGTCCGGAGCAGCCGCAATGGCCGTCATCACGCCCTTCGGCTTCGGTGGCAGGGTGTTCTCGAGACTTTCGGCCCGCTCCGCCAAGTCGGGGCGGCCGATTTCCTTTAGCTTCTGTATGGCTCGCAAGTGGCGTTTGAGGGTGTAGTTGCCCCCCTCGGGGAAGATCACAAACGCGCAATCAGGATCCATGGAAGCTGTCATCTCCTCAATGGCCTCGATCACCGGATTGCCCGCCTTGCCGGTCGCCGGGACAAAAGCGGAAGGGAGCCGATTCAACATTATGTCGATGGCCGGGTCCCACTGGAGAAATTCCTTGAGGACGATACGCGGCTTTCGGCCGAACCGGTTGTAGAGACCATCCATCAGCAGCATGGAGTCTCCCGGGCCGGCGTGTCGTGACATGACCAAGACCGGGCGAGCCTGCTCCCCACCGACGATCCGCGGTACCTCTCCTTCGGCAACTGTCACCACCTTGAAGGTGAACTTCGCCGACGCTACGACCCGACGAAGCATCCAACCAAACACCCGATAGTGGGCGTCTTGGAACCGGGGCGATTGGATCTTCCATCCGAACCCGGAGGCGATCCAGAGCAAGAACAACCCGACGACCGCGGCGACATCGACGACGAGATACAGGAAAAGGAACCAGATGATGCGGAGTGGTCGCCACCTGCCTGGCACATATCGCGACAGAAAAGCCACCACGACCAACGCGACGGGCAGAAAAACCGCGACCACCCCCATCCCAAGCACGAAGGCAGGATCGATGAGAAGACGCCGAACCCAACGGGAAGGGGGTCTCATGACAGCCCATTCTCCCTCAGATAAGCGCCGCTGGCGGTGTATGCGCCGTCAACCAGATCGGGCGTGTCTCCTGTATCCCTCCAGCGCAATTGACGGCGATCATCGAATTCGACCGGGTTTCCCGACGGCAAGACGTGTACGGCGACATCTCGGGGAAGAGTCTCCATGGCAGTCGCATATCTGTGGCGTCTGGCGATCTCGAACGAGATCAACGCCGCTTCGTGCAGTCTTTGCGGGGGTCGAAGGGGTGCCTCGAGACGACCGACTTGAAGCACGTAGATCACGGAGGCGCCCAGGTCGACGGCTCGCGTCAGGGGCACCGAGTTGACCAGTCCGCCGTCATAGAAATGCTCCCCCTCGATCTCGACCGGAGGGAAAAGCACCGGAACGGCCGACGAGGCGAGAAGCGCCGGGATCAGTGGGCCCTCGGTGAACCAGTGCTCGGCTGCTCTCTCGATCGAAGCCGCAACACACTGGAAGGGAACCCGCAGGTCTTCTATGCGTTTGCTCACCCCGTGAATGTGCTCGAGCGCGAGTTGCAGCCCAGCAGACCGGTGGACGGCCGGTTGAAGGGTGGCCACATTCATTATCGTGCTGAGCGCACTGCTTTGGAAAAGACCGGCACCGGTCAGCTCGTTCCAGAAGCCGGCCAACCTCCGTACTCCCCCCGGGCCAGGGTCATCGGCGATCACCGAGCCGTTGAAGGCGCCAATCGAGGTTCCAAGAATGATGTCAGGCCTAATGCCTGCTTCGTCGAGGGCTCGGAGCATGCCAACCTCAACGGCACCCCAGCGTCCCCCACCGCCAAGGACATAGGCCGTGTCGATGGCCCCGCTCACGAATCGTCCTCTTCGATGTACCACTCGGTGAAGTCGTAGCAACGGCCGTCGTCCCGAAACCTGATGACGAAGAGGTTGCGATAGCTGATCGGGGGCTCGAGGTAGCGGGTCCGCCCGGTGATAACGGCGATTTCCTCAGAATCGACAAGCGGCTGCCACTCGAAGTCCCAATTGTCCTCATCGTCGTCTGTCTCCTGCCAGCGGGCAATGATCTCAGAGACGCCGTCCCACTCACCCGAGGCCGTCTGAGGGTCATAGATCGCATCATCTGTGAAGAGGGCGGCAATGTGCTCCGACTCGTTGGTGCTCCATGCCAGGACATATGCATCCATCCAGGCGTCGAGACGCTCGCTCATGGCGCAGCAAGTTAGCCGGGCGACAGCTTGCTGCGGGATCGCAGGTCCGGCTACTTGTCGGGCACTCTTCGCGTGGGAGGTATCCCCAAGGCTCTCATCAGATCCTCAAACTGACCAAAGCGCAGTGACTGGGGCCCATCACTGAGCGCCGTGTCGGGATCCGGGTGGATCTCGACCATTACTCCGTGAGCGCCTATCGCATCCGCGGCCAACGTCAACGGCGGCACGAGATAGCGGCTTCCCGCGGCGTGTGATGGATCGACGACCACCGGCAGGTGGGTCCGGCTTTTCAGCACCGGGACCGCGCTGAGGTCAAGGGTGTTTCTGGTCGATCTCTCGAAAGTTCTGATCCCTCGCTCGCAGAGGATCACCCGTTGATTTCCCTCGGCCAGGATGTACTCGGCCGCCTGGAGCAACTCGTCCAACGAAGAGCTCATCCCCCGCTTGAGCAGAACCGGTCGATGGGTTCTCCCCACCGCTGCCAGAAGTGAGAAATTTTGCATGTTCCTGGTGCCGATCTGAAGAATGTCAGCTTTCTTCGCCACATCATCGACATCTTCCGGCGAGAGAACCTCGGTGACCACCGGCAGGCCAAAGGTCTTCCCTGCTTCGGCGAGCATGTCGAGACCCTCAAACCCGAGTCCCTGGAACGAGTATGGAGAAGTCCTCGGTTTGAAACACCCACCGCGCAAGACGGAGCCCCCGGCGTCACGCACCGTCCTCGCGGTGGCGACAATCTGGTCCCATGACTCAACTGCGCATGGACCGGCGATCATCACCAAGTCGTCACCTCCGAATCTTGCTCCGGCAACTTCGACGACTGTGCTGGACGACTTGTGACCTCGGCTTCCCAACCGGTATCCCTTGGGGTCTTCGGTAGTCGGCGACATCTCCACGAGAGCCTCTCTGAGTTTGGGGTGCGTGGACTTCGGTGGCCGTAGCTTGGGTTTCTGCCGCAGGTCCCGCGACGGGTAGCTGCCAAGGACTTTCAAGAACCTCACCTCTTTCATCAAGGTGCTGAGGACCGAGTCAACAGCTTTCTCGCTCACATCCCCTTCGAAGTCGACATAGAACAGTTCCTCTCTCGGATTGTGCGGGATGGGACGCGACTCCAGCTTGACGAGGTTGATGTCTCCCTCGCTGAATATCGCTAGGGCGTCCATGAGAGCTCCCGGGTGGTTACCAACGGCCATGACGATCGAGGTCTTGGCCGGGACGCCGTCGGGGATGTCGATCGGATCGGTGGATGCCACCACGAAACGCGTGTAGTTCTCTTCGCGATTGGCGATCCCGGACTTGAGCACTTGCAGACCAAACAGGCGAGCCGCCTCCTCAGACGCGATCGCGCCCACCGAAGGGTCATTGAGATCCTTGATACGCTTTCCCGACAGCGCGGTGTCACTGAAATGAACGATCTCGCAGTCTTCAAGTGTCGCCAGAAACTCCGAGCATTGGGCGACCGCTTGCGGATGACAGTAGATCTTTCGCATGTCGGCAATCGAGACGCCTTCCAGGCCGAGCAGACAGTGGCGAATCTTGAATTTGACATCGCCTGTCAGGTGGAGCCCACTTTCGAGAAGAAGGTCGTACACCTCGGTGATCGCACCCGATGTGGTGTTCTCGATGGGAAGTACCGTCGCATCGGCTCTTCCGGAGCGCACGTTTTGGATCGCTTCGGAAAATGTGCGGGAGGTGACAACCGATACTTCGGTGCCCTTGGCACCGAAGTACTGCTGACATGCCAGATAGCTATATGAGCCCTTGATGCCTTGAATCGCCACAGTGACGGACGTCGTCTCGGCGGCGTCGCGACCAAGAGCCTCCTGCTGCACACGGACCGAGTCGTTGACGATTGCTCGCCAGACCTGGATTATCAGGCCCGAGTCGAGATCATGATCCCGGCCGGATGCGACCCGCTTCGCGATCAGTTCCTCTTCGCGGTTCTGATCCCTGGAAGGCTGGTCAACCCGGCCCTTCTCATGGGCTATCCGCAGGCTGAGTCCTTTTCGCTCGGCGAGGAGATTCACGATTTCATCGTCGACGTGGTCGATGTCGGTTCTTATCTGATCGATATCGAGTGGGTTCTGGGGTTCATTCATGGGTGCCTCAAACGAAGATTGAAAGGGGGTGGGAAGAGGAACAGCGGAGGTGAGGTGAGCGGCGCTAGGCGCCGAAATAGACGAACCCGAGCAGGCAACCGAGGCGATCGCCGGAATGCACGGTGAGGCAGTTCGTCTGCATGTGGACGGAATGCTCGCCAGGATCTCCCCAAATGTCAAGATAAACTCTGCGAATGCTCCGACTCGCCTCCGGAATCGTCCTCATCATCGTCGGGCTCATCTGGATTCTGCAGGGCTTCGACGTGGCTTTCGCCCCCGAGAGTTTCATGACCGGGAATGGGTGGTGGGCGATCTGGGGTGGCGGGGCGCTGGTTGCCGGGACTGCGATGATCTGGTGGCAACGCCGATCAGGTTGAGCTGCGAGCTCACCACTGACCCCCGTTTGTTGGCGATGAGCCGACTCTCGTTCTTTGTCTGGTCGACCATTCTTTCGACTCCGGTCGACGGCTCGGCCCCCAACGGTACGCTGTTTCACCACGGTGGCCAACGGATGCGTCCGCCGGTTTGAGACCGATGTGGTTTAGCTGAATATTCCGGGAAGCCCCTCATGTCAACCCAATGGATCACTCACAAGTTCGGCGGCACCAGCCTTGCCAACGCTGATTCCTTCGGAGCCGTCCGTGACATCCTTCTGGCACCCACCGATTTCCGACAGGCCGTCGTCGTCTCGGCGGCGGCGGGTGTGACGGATGACCTGATCGACATGGTTGGCATGGCCGGCAACCGTGACACGGGATACAAGGACAAGGCCAACCGCCTGCGGAAGAATCAGGCAGCCCTCATTGGCCAATTGGTGCCTGATGGCGTAGGTAAGACGCTGCTGGCACGGATGGATAACGAGATCGACGAGATCCGGGGTCTTCTCGAAACATCCTGGGTGATGCGGACCTCTGTCAGCACCAGTGACGCCGTGGCAGGATACGGGGAACTGTGGTCGGCAAGGCTGCTCGCTGCGTTCCTGGCCGACTCCGGTCGGGACGTGACGTGGATGGACGCGCGCGAGGTGCTGGTCGTCAACCCCGCTGAACTGGCGGCGACTGTGGACTGGGAGACCTCCCAGGCCAATCTCGACCGGTGGCTGTCAGGCCGCGACACCGACACATTGATCATCACAGGATTCGTCGCGTCGGATTCGCAAGGATCGCCCACCACTCTGGGTCGCAACGGAAGCGACTACTCGGCATCGATCTTCGCCGCCCTCCTGTCGTCGGTGGAGATAACGATCTGGACTGATGTCGACGGTGTTCTCAGTGCCGACCCTCGACTCGTACCAGACGCCGAGGTCCTCGAAGAGCTCTCGTACAACGAGGCAATGGAGCTCGCCTACTTCGGGGCAAAGGTCCTCCATCCCGCCGCAATGACACCTGCGATCAGGGACGAGATCCCGATCTACATTCGGAACACGTTCAACCCGTCTGCCCCTGGAACGCGGATTCATCTTCAATCGAGGACGGATTCTCCGGTCAAGGGTTTTGCCTCCATCGGCGATATCGCCCTCCTCAATCTCGAGGGAAGCGCGATGGTCGGTGTTCCCGGCATCAGTGAGCGTCTGTTCGGTGCGCTCCGCCAGGCGGGCGTCTCGGTCGTGATGATCTCCCAGGGGAGCTCGGAGCACTCGATCTGCTTCGCCATCCCCGAAAACCAGGCCCACCTGGCCGGCTCGACGATCGAATCGGTCTTCGAGGCAGAGCGAAAGCAGGGAATCCAGACCCTGGAGGTCACCGATCACTGCACGATTCTCGCCGTCGTCGGTGACACCATGTCGGGCACACCGGGTGTTGCCGCCAACCTGTTTGGCGCGCTTGCCAGGGCCGGTGTCAACGTGAGGGCCATCGCCCAGGGCTCCTCGGAGCGGAACATCTCCGTCGTCATCGACGAGGCTGACGCCGCCAAGGCTCTACGAGCGGCACACGCCGGTTTCTACCTCTCCAAGCAGACGCTTTCCATCGGTCTCGTTGGGCCGGGGCACGTCGGGTCGACCTTCCTCGATCAGTTGGCGGGTAGGCGCGACTGGCTTCGCGATGAATTTGGGGTCGACCTCCGAGTGCGAGCGATCTGCTCCAGCAAGGAGATGATCGTGGACGAGGCCGCGATTGAGCTTCCCCGCTGGCGAGCGCGTCTGGCCGAGGAAGGAGAGCCTGCCGATCTCGATGGGCTGGCCGAGTACGTCCGCACCGAGTCGGTGCCCCATGCGGTGATCATCGACTGCACCGCCAGCGAAGACGTCGGATCACGATATCTGGACTGGCTCTCCTCGGGGATTCACGTCATAACGCCGAACAAGAAGGCCAACACCGGAACCCTCGACTACTACCACTCGCTGCGAGAGCAGGGGCAACGGGCCGACGCCCATTACCTCTACGAGACCACGGTGGGTGCGGCACTCCCGATCCTGCAGACCCTCCGGGATTTGGTGCAAACCGGTGACGAGATCCAACGCATCGAGGGCATCCTCTCCGGCACGCTGTCGTATCTCTTCAACAGCTTCGACGGCACCAAGCCTTTCTCCCGGATTGTTCGTGAAGCGAGGGAGAAGGGGTATACCGAGCCGGATCCCAGGGAGGATCTATCCGGGATGGACGTAGGCCGTAAGGTGGTCATCCTCGCCCGGGAGATCGGAATGGATTTGAGTCTGTCCGATCTGCAGATCGATGGGCTGGTGCCCGAGGGGTTGGAAGCCGGCTCGGTGAACGAGTTTCTCGACCGGCTCGGCGACCACGATGACGAGATGCTCGCCCGGGTCGAGAAGGCCAGATCACGGGGAGAGGTGCTCCGATTCGTCGGCTCGATCACTCCCGACAGGGGTTGCTTCGTTGCCCTGCGCTCCTATTCGGCCGGCCACCCGTTTGCCCGGATTCAGTTCACGGACAACATCGTCCAATTCCAGACCCGGCGTTACAAGGACAACCCGCTGGTCGTACAGGGCCCCGGTGCCGGTCCGGAAGTGACCGCAGGAGGAGTATTCGCCGACCTCCTCCGTTTGGCTTCATACCTCGGCGCGACTCTCTAGGCAACACCGTCGCCGGTGACGGGTTCGACTTGGGGTGTTCTTGTGATCACGCCTCGATGCCGTGACGAAGCAAACCAACCACCAGCCCGTCAGCCAATGCATGCCATGAGGCTTCGATGATGTTCTCGTGGACACCGATGGTCCCCCAGGATGAGACACGGTTGGCAGTCTCGATGAGCACACGTACTCTCGCTGAGGTCCCGTCCTGACTGTCGAGCACCCTGACCCGATAGTCGGTAAGTCGCAGATCATCGATTTCGGGATACCGGTCCCTCAGGGCAGCACGCAACGCCTGGTCGAGGGCATGGACAGGGCCTACACCCTCACCAGCAGTCACCCGTCGTGAGCCGTCAACCACCAGCTCGAGCGTCGCCTCCGACACGATGCCCTGATCAGACCGAAAGTCCGACTGGACACGAAACGCCTCCAGATCGAAGAAAGGATTTGACCAACCCCCAAGACCCCGGACCAACAATTCGAACGATCCGTCGGCCGCCTCGAAGTGATAGCCGTCGTGCTCCAGCTCCTTCACCCTGTCGACGATCGCCGCCGCCCCTGCTTGGTCTACCTCGAGACCCATCTCCTCAACCTTGGCCAACACCGACGCCTTCCCGCCAAGCTCGCTGACCACCATCCGAGTTTTGTTTCCCACCTGATCAGGTTTCTCGTGTTCATACGCGTCGGAGCGTCGAGCGAGAGCAGAAGTATGGAGACCCGCCTTATGGGTAAAAGCGGAAGCCCCGACATAGGGACGGTGCGGATCTAGGGAAATATTGACGATTTCGGCAATGTGGTGAGAGATAGGGGTGAGCAGACCGAGATCACCCTCGATTGGCCGGAGGCCCTTCTTGAGCTGCAAGTCCGGGATCAGAGTCGAGAGATCGGCATTTCCAGTGCGCTCGCCGTATCCGTTGATGCAACCCTGAATCTGGGTTACCCCCGCCTCGACAGCGGCGATCGAGGCAGCGACGGCAGTACCCACATCATTGTGATAGTGGACACCGAGGTCGGCGTCGGGAAAGGCACCTTGAACCTCCGCAATGACATCAGTGGTCGCCGTGGGCAGTGTGCCCCCGTTTGTGTCGCATAGGACGAGACGCTCCGCACCTGCCTCATGGGCCGCCCGGAGCACATCGAGAGCGAACCCAGGATTGGTCTGGTATCCGTTGAAGAAGTGCTCGGCGTCGAAAAAGACCCGACGCCCGTGTCCCTTGAGGAACTCGATCGACTCGCCCACCATTCGCACACCCTCATCAAGATCGATTCGCAGGACTTCGGACACGTGGTAGTCCCAGGTTTTGCCGACGATGCAGACAAATTCTGTTTCGGCATCAAGCAATGCTCGTAACTGATCGTCCGAGTCGACGTCGCCTTTGGGTCTCCGGGTTGAGCCGAAAGCGGTCAATGTGGCCGTGGCCAGAGCCAGTTCGGTCTTGGCACGTTCAAAGAACCTCGTGTCCTTCTGATTCGCTCCCGGCCATCCCCCCTCGATGAAGGCGACGCCGAGATCATCCAGCAGTCCAGCGATCCTCAGCTTGTCGTTGACCGTGAGACTGATCCCCTCCTGTTGGGACCCGTCCCGGAGTGTCGTGTCGTAGATCTCGAGTGTCATTTCGCCTCCAAGCGATACAACAGAAAAACCCCCTGCGGTGGCAGAGGATTGGGCGCAGGCCGGTCGTGGGCTGCGCCTATTCGATGATGATGATGGTGGTAGCGGTTTGAGCCATCAGGCCAGAAGTATGACGAGGTGACGGGCAGCGGTCAAGACCATGATGACCGACGGTTCATCCCCAATGAACCTCGGATGGCCGATGGAGCAACCCGCGACGCGGTAGCTCGCGATCGGCGTAGCCGTTGTAACAGATTCACAGTCTGGTGAGATAGGCAAACCCCCAGTCTGTTGCTGGGGGTTTCTGATCGCTTAGGCAGTTTTGGGTCATGCCGGGGACTGTGATCTGCCGCCGGAGGGACAGTGGGCTACACGGGGAATCGTGAATCTTTTCATCTCGCTCTCCTTTCTCATGGACATCACCGACTCGAACATGGGCCGGGAAGATTTCAGATGGGGCTATCCATGGCGGCTCGAAGACGCCAATACGGCCTTTCTGGCGGCGTGGGAGTCGACGATCTTTTTCTCCACTGCGTCGAGGGCGACGAGGGGAATGCAGTAGGTGACGTAACGTCGTCGCAGCAAAATGATCGGTATCGACACCACCTCGCATCCCCCGTATCCAATCCGCCACTGGAGGATGAACGAGACTCCAATGTAGACACCCATGGCAAGGACCAGCGCCTCGGGAAGTTCGACGCCTGTCACCGGAGCAACCAGGATCGGCCACCAGCCGACTGCGAATGCCGGACCGACGAAGATGGCAGTGTTGACCCAGGGGTTGGCGGAAGCGAAGAAACGTTCACCAAAAGCCCAGTAGACCAACACGTAGGCGGCGGTGATACCAACCAGATACAGCACGGCTTGCAAGTAGAAGGCGCCCGAATCGAGAAGGTCTGATGTGACGACGGCATAGGCGATGGGAATGAGGAGCAGCACTCCCCATGCCAAACGAGACCACCTACCGAACACACCAACGTCAAGACCGAGGGTGCCAAACCTGGACCGACTTGCTTGTTCTGTCATTACGAATCCTTTCATCCGATTTCTTGTCGTCGCCACCGCGACCATTGACACATCTCAATTGTGTCCCGGCGTCCGGTATCAGTCATCCACCTGACCATTGGTTTCTCAGAACCGGTCGGTGGACTGTTGGGTCAACCGAACGGTTGACCCGCGGAGGCTCTCCACCGACGACCAGCCCGCCCGTAACAGCTGTGGTCAGCGTTCAGCCGCTTGATGCTGGCTGGCCTCGTGTTGGGCTGGCCTGGAGTGTGAGACCTGCGATGGCTACCCAAAGACCGAAGAAGATGGCGAATCATCCCACTGGATCCGCCGCCGATGACGGCACACGTGAACGGCTTGAAAATCTGGTAATGGCGAGGCCGGGTGGTGGTCTGGCGTTTGGGGGACTAGTCATTGTGGGTTGGCTGGGTATGACCATTTAGTTTTTGGGGATTGCGGTCGATGTCTGTTCTGAATGTGCAGATCTGCCGTTTCCGTGCCTGGTCGGGTCAGCTGCATTTTGTATAGCCGACCTTTCCCCCATTCTTTGTCGCGCTCTCGGTCTGATTTGCTGATGACTGGATCGTT
>JAPUJM010000104.1 GCA_027296205.1 Actinomycetota bacterium | reverse complement strand
CCTGATCAGTGGAACTTGGCCGCGGCTACTCCCCGAGCTCGGACTCGCGGAACCAATCTCACAGTTTCCGATGTTCAGGGTGGCTTTCGTCACCGGGGTACTGCTGGTAGTGGCCCCCCACCTCACCAGACCGATGCGTCGGATCGGGTGGGGTGTGATCCTCGTTGCTGGTGTTTCAGCCGTCGGGCTCGGATTGGGCCTTCCGAGTAGCGCTTTTGGCGCATTCGGAGTTGGAGCAGCTGCATCCGGCATCGTGTTGTTGATCTTTGGCTCGCCCCGTGGTCTTCCCGACATCGGTTCGATCGCATCTGGTCTCAGCGGTCTTGGAGTAGATGTTGCCGACCTGTCCCTCGACGATGATCAATCCTGGGGAGTGCGCCGCCTGGTGGGTGTGAGCGATGTCTATGGGCGCGTCGAGGTCAAGGCGTATGGCCGGGATTCGACCGACTCGCAATTATTCGCTCGTAGCTGGCGATACCTCTGGTACCGGGACACCACCCCGTCTCTGGCTCTCACGCGAATGCAGAGCGTGGAACATGAGGCACTGGTCACCATGATGGCCGAGCGCACCGGGGCGTCGGTGCCTCGAGTGCTGGCAGCAGGTCTGGGAGGTGATGACACGGCGATCCTTGCCG
The DNA here is from genome assembly GCA_027296205.1 of Actinomycetota bacterium. Lineage (GTDB taxonomy): Bacteria > Actinomycetota > Acidimicrobiia > Spongiisociales > ZC4RG35 > SZUA-217. The sequence goes on along the minus strand of JAPUJM010000104.1, from coordinate 3,355 downwards.
TCGACAGGTCAGGTCGGCGGCTGTCAGGGATGGAATCCGAAGGAATAGGGGACGACCAGCTGGTCTCGATCTGGGGGTCGGTGTCCGCTCTTCACAACGGCCGGATATCCCACGGCGGTCTGAGCTGCGCTGCCATCACAGTGACTACCGATGGTCATCAGATCGGTGACTTCGGATCAGGAGTCGTGGCGGCTCTTGATCCTGCTCTATCTCTCGACATCGTCGAACTGCTGGTTTCCATGGCCCGATTATTCGGGGTCGAGAGAGCCGTAGCGAGCGCCCACCAGGGGTTGGGGGAGGAAGTGTTATCCGAGGTACTTCCCTACATCCAAGCTCCTGGGGTCAGCGCTAAGGAGCGTCGGACCCTCTCCAAGCCGAAGGCGTTCGTTCGTGAGGTGCAGGACGAAGTAGCCAGGGTTACCGGCACAGAGGTCGAGGAGCAGGTCCAAATCCGCCGGGTTCAGGGAAAGAACCTGGCGATGATGGCGGTGTCGCTGTTCGCTGTCTACTTCCTGATCTCACTGCTGTCGGACATCGACTTTGTCGCCGTCTGGGAGGAAGTTCAAGACGCGGACTGGGCCTTCATCGTCGTCGCCTTCATCGTGGGGCAGACTGTCTACTTCCCCGAGGCAACGGCCATGCTTGCCGCGGTTGGCTACCCGATTCCATTACGTCCGGTGGTGATTCTGCAATCGGCCGTCAAGTTCATCTCCCTCGCCGTACCCAGTTCGGCCGGCCGAATCGCCATGAACGCCGCCTTCCTGAGGAAGTATGGATTGTCGCTCACGTCGTCGCTCGTTCAAGGATCGATAGACACCATTTCGGGTCTCGCGGTTGAAGTTGTGATCCTCCTTCTCGCCTTTGCCTCTGGCGGTCTCAGCCTCGGGCTCAGCACGGGAGAAACGGAGTGGGGTCTGATCCTTCTGCTCTTACTCGGACTGGTTCTTCTGGTTGTGTATCTCGTCCGGAGGGTGCAGCGTCTGAGGGACTGGGTGTTGCCCATTCTCGGCGAGGCATTCGGTGCGCTCCGCGACGTTCTGAAAGACCCGAAGCGAACCTTGGGACTGCTCGCCAGCAACTTCGGTGCCCGTTTCGTGTTGGCGCTGAGCATGTGGTTAATACTGCTCGGCCTCGATGTGTCCCTCGGGATCTGGTCTGTGCTCACAGCGACAGTGGCCGCCGGCCTGATAGGCGGGGTAATTCCCGTTCCTGGGGGCGTGGGTGTCTCAGAGGCTGTTCTCACCGGTTTCCTCGTGTTGTTCGGTGTTGAGGAGACCACAGCCTTCGCTGCCGCTGTCATCTATCGGGTGGCGACGTTCTACATCCCATCGGGCGCAGGGTTCTTCTCGATGCGGTGGCTGGAGAAGCGGGGTTACGTGTGAGTCGTCCATGAGCGACGGACCCGTGATTTCGACCGTGAAATTGCTGACCGCCTCAGCACGGTCATGGATTGATGATCGGGCGCTCCGTCTCGGTGCTGCGATTGCCTATTACTGCCTCTTTGCCTTGATCCCTGTCATATTCCTGGCAATCTCCCTGGCTTCGATCTTCTTTGGCCAGGATGCCGTGACCGCTGAGGTGGAGAAAGTGGTCGCTGACGTTCTGGGAGACGATCTGGCGACTTCTCTCATCAATGCCTTCGAGCAACTTCAACTGATCGACACTGGGGTCGTCATGTCCCTGGTCACACTGGGGGTGATGCTCTTCACCGCCACTCTTCTGTTCGTTGCCTGGAAGGACGTAGTGGACATCATTTGGGACGCCCCCTGGGTGGGTGGCGCCAGAGGAACGATTCAGCGGAGGCTCTTTGGTGTGCTTGCGGTCTTTGGCGCCGGTGCCTTGCTCACCCTCACCCTGCTCGCCGAGGCGGTGATAGGAATGCTCGATCGGGTGTTTGGGAGCTTGATCGCCGATATCCTGATCAAGACCACCGGGTCGCTGGTGCCCCTGGCCCTTGGTGCTCTGTTTATTGCGATCCTCTACAAGTTCACCCCCGAAGAGCACATCGCTTGGCGATCCGTATGGCTGCCCTCCATTGTGGCGATGGTCATGCTCTCGGTAGGTTCGTGGGCCTATGGGCTCTATGTGGCCGCATACACGTTCAAGTCGGCGGCGGGTGCTGCCGGATCAGTCTTTCTCGGGCTGGTGTTCATCTACTACGCAGCGCTGATTCTTCTCTATGGAGTCGAAATAATGAAGAAGAACCACGAGAGAGTTCTGGCGGTTTCGCCCGACACGACGGCAAGTTGACGGGCAGTAATCGACTGTGCCGACCTAAAGTCACGTTGGCATGGCGCACATCATGGGATTTGGGGGTTACACACCGGAGCGGGTAATCACCAACGAGTACTGGGCTGAGCTCGTTGATACAACCGATGAGTGGATCATCCAGCGAACCGGCATCAAGCGGCGGCGAATGGCGGCCGATGACGAGTCGACGATGACGATGTCGGTGGCGGCCGCCGAGGTCGCCCTCAACGATGCCAACCTCCAGCCCGATGACATCGACGAGATCATCCTTGCCACCGACACGCCGGAGATGATGACACCCGATACCTCGGCGCTTGTCCAACACCAACTCGGCTGTCGCAACATCCCGACCTACGACCTCGGGGGTAGCGGGTGTGCCGGGTTTGTCCAGGCCGTCGATGTGGCTCGGAGCCGGATTGCGACAGCTCCCAAGAACGTCCTCGTGATCGGTGTGGAGCTGATCTCGAGAATGATCTCGCCCAAGGACCGGAACACGGCGCCCCTATTCGGCGACGCCGCCGGCGCCGTAGTCATGGGACCCGAGCCTGCCCGCGCCGAGGTTCTCGATGTGGTCTCCGGGACTGATGGGGGAAGTGCTGAGATTCTGACGCTCGCGGCGGGGGGAACACGCAATCCCTTCAACGAGAAGACGTTGCTGAATGGCGACTACAACCGTCTGATCATGGACGGGCGCAAGGTCTTCGTCGAGGCCGTGCGACGGATGAGCCAAGCCTCTGGCGAGGTCCTCCAACGAATCGGCAAGTCAGTTTCCGATGTTGCCCTCGTGATCCCGCATCAAGCCAACCTGCGAATCATCGAGGCGGTCCGCAAGAAGATGGGGCTCGACGAGGACAAGATCTATGTCAACGTCGACGAGTACGGCAACACCGGCTCAGCAACCGTTCCCCTTGCCATGTGGGAGGCCGTCGGCAACGGCACCATACAAAAAGGTGATCTGGTAGTCCTGACCGCCTTCGGCGCCGGCTTCCACTGGGCTGCCGCCGCCGTTCAGTTCTGAAGCTTTTCCACGAAATTGGCCAGGTGCCTCTCATACCTTCCGGGGTCGACGTTCCAACTCATCACATGACCTGCCCCGGGTGTCTCC
>JAPUJM010000103.1 GCA_027296205.1 Actinomycetota bacterium | reverse complement strand
CAGTCACTGTGCTCTGATGCGAACAGACAGCAATCTTCCGATAAGTCAAATACGCACGCACCAACCCAGCCGTCCTTCTGAAAACCACATCAGACTGGCCGACCCGACCACGTCTGCAAGAACCAATCTGAACCGACAAGCCTGGACTAGACACAGCCACTCTGCCCACACTCCCCGGCCCATAAGTGCCGTTATGTGCGGTCTCTGAGAGCAGGCCCGGGGAGGACAAGCGGGTGATCGCTAGTCGATTATCGAAAAGATAACCTCACTCACATGATTGAGGCTGTCGGCTACTTGGGTTCTGCGTTGGTCGTAACGTCACTACTGATGACGCGCATCTTTCGGCTGCGTGTCATCGGCCTTGTGGGTTCAACGACCTTCTTGATCTACGGGCTGCTGATCGGTTCGGTTCCCATCGTTATTACCAACGCCGTGATCATGATCATCAACATCGCCTTTCTGTGGCAGGCAACCCGGGTCACGGAGTGGTTCTCTCTGCTTGAGGTACGTCCTGAATCCCGGTTTCTCGAGGAGTTCCTCCGCTTCCATCGCGAAGACATACTCGACTACCAACCTGACTGGAACGGCGAAGTCGGTCATTCCGATCTCACAGCTCTCGTTCTGAGGGACATGCAACCGGCGATGGCGATAGTGGGAACAGTTGGAGAGGGTGCGATGGAACTCAGGCTGGACTACGCGATCCCTCAATTCCGGGACTATCGGGCAGGGCGGTTCCTCTACGGCTCCAACTCGAAGTTCTTCGTTGACAAGGACATCACCGCGATCACGGCGTCTGCTCGGACCAAGCACCACGTTCGCTACCTGAAGAAGATGGGCTTCGCCGAAACCGAAGCGGGACGCTACGAACTCTCCTTGGTCTAACCACACCCCCCAACACATAAGTGCCGTTATGTGCGGGCTGTGGGAGCGTGGCCTTGGCCAGAGAGCACCGCTCTCGGAGGGAGTGTCAACTCATTCTGTATCTCGAATCAACCCGTCACTGACCGCTTGCTCCTGGTTTTGCCATATCGCCATCGCGGTGTTCATTCTGTAGAAGCCGAGAGTTCGGTAGAAGCCCTCTGTACCTGGATTGGCATACAAAAGGATCTTCTTATGCCCATCCGAAAGCTCCACGAGCCTTCTGATGATTGCCTTGCCCAAACCTCTGCCTTGGAAGTCGGGGTGGACTGCTACATCGGCTATGTATGAACAGTCGAGACCGTCAGCCAGAGCGCGACCAACACCCACCAGTTCGTCGTTTTCGTAGACGAAACATTTGAACCGGCTGTTCGAGAAGACCGTTTCCAGATCCTTGGGCGACTTCACGCCCAGGGGAGCCTTCCGATACAACTCGGACAGCTCGCCCCAATCCACAGCGCTGTCTTCATAGACCCAGGAATGATCCATGGCGTTCGTTCTCCTATCGCTGAAGTCCTCTCCCATCGCTGGTCGAAGCTACAGCACCGAATCGCCGCCCATAAGTGCCGTTATGTGCGGGTGAGTTGAGCGGTAGAAGTGTCGGTTTGTTGTCTGGCGAAACTAGCCGGTAGTCACTGAGATCGGTATCACGAACGCCAACACCACAAGGCCGAAGACCAGGAAAACAGTCCCGATGATCCCGAGGATGCGGCCGGCAGTGGCTTGGCCGTGGCCTTCTGGGGGACGCCTACCCTCGTCGATTGCCTTCAGTTCGTCGTGCCCGAACTTCCAGGCGAAGGGGGCGACAATAATGAAGAACATTCCTACGATGCCTAACACCAGGGCTGTGGTGGCTTGGCTCCGTTCCGGGTATACATGAGCGTCCATCTCAATGCCAGTCTGCACCAACATCCATAAGCGTGCCAGTCACAACGCATGTGTGCCCATGTGAGGCGTCTAAGTGATTCGCTCCCCGGACGCTGGCGGGCATACTCAGACCACGTCCTGAAACGCTCTACGCCTGTTTCCTCAGACGAACTCTGAACACCGCGCCAGATCCCCCGTAGGCCGCCCATAAGTGCGGCGGATTCAATTGGTCGTTGCAACACCTCGAGATGGAGGTGGTTCGTGGCGGTCTACAAGCATCAGCGGGTGCAGGCGATCAGGGAGATGCGGGGGAAGATCTGGTCGCCGGGTCGGCCTTCGACTGCGCGGCGTGGGGATCGGGTCCGGTTCTGGGAGGCGATCGCCGCCGGGCTGTCGAGCGAGGACGCCGCTGGGGTGGCGGGGGTGTCATCCGCGGTTGGGACGAGGTGGTTCCGCGACGCTGGGGGTATGCCGCCTCTCAAGTTGGTCTCGACGTCGGAGCGTTATCTGTCGTTTACCGAGCGTGAAGAGATCGCGATCTTGCATGCCCAGGACTGCGGTGTCCGTGAGATCGCCCGCCGGCTGGGTCGTTCACCGTCGACGATCTCACGGGAGTTGCGTCGTAACGCGTCAACTCGTAGTAACGAGCTGACGTATCGAGCGTCTACGGCCCAGTGGCACGCCGAGCGGCGGGCCAGTCGCCCGAAAGTGGCCAAGCTCGCCGCGAACGACGCTCTTCGCGAATACGTTCAGGACCGCCTTGCCGGCATGATCGCCAGGCCCGACGGCCAGCTGGTTCCGGGGCCCGATGTGAGATTCATCGGCCGCCGTCACGGCCATCGCGCCGACCGGCGGTGGGCCAAGTCGTGGAGTCCTGAGCAGATCTCGAACCGGCTACGGGTCGATTTCCCCGATGATGAGACGATGCGGATCTCACACGAGGCCATCTACCAGGCCCTCTATGTGCAAGGCCGCGGCGCTCTCCAACGCGAGCTCGTCGCGTGCTTACGGACCGGACGAGCGCTGCGGGTTCCCCGAGCACGTACCCGGGGGCGGGGCAAGAAGTTCGTTTCTCCCGAGATCATGATCAGCGAACGTCCCGCCGAGGTCGACGACCGCGCCGTTCCTGGACACTGGGAAGGCGATCTGATCCTCGGACTCGACAGCTCAGCGATCGGGACCCTCGTGGAGCGGACCACCCGGTTCACGTTGCTGTTGCACCTGCCCCGCATGGAGGGCCACGGCGAACAGCAACCGGTCAAGAACGGGCCCGCTCTCGCTGGCCACGGCGCCGAAGCAGTGCGTGACGCGATCGCAGCCTCGATCACGACCCTGCCTGCGCAGCTCCGCCGGTCCTTGACCTGGGACCAAGGTGCTGAGATGGCTCAACATGCCCAGCTGCGAATCGACGCCGATCTCGACGTGTACTTCTGCGACCCGCAGTCACCGTGGCAGCGTGGCACCAACGAGAACACCAACGGTCTTCTTCGGCAGTATTTCCCCAAAGGCACCGATCTCAGCAGGCACTCCCGAAGCGATCTCGATGCCGTCGCTGGCGCCCTGAACAGCCGGCCCCGCAAGACCCTCGGCTGGAAGACACCAGCCGAGGCCCTCAACGAGCACCTACGCTCTCTCGAACAAGGCAGTGTTGCGACGACCCCTTGAACCTGAGTTGCGAACCGGCGTCGGAATGGTGGATGGTGCTGCCTTCGAGGGGTGTCCCTTCCCGTGACCGAACTACTGCGGCTTGCCGGATGGCGGATTCGACAAAGGCGGTCTGTTTCGATGTCGAACACTCCCAGCCGACGATCCT
>JAPUJM010000102.1 GCA_027296205.1 Actinomycetota bacterium | reverse complement strand
GGGCGACACTTGTGGGTGCCGAGTCTTATGCGGCGAGGCTCGCCCACGACGCGAAGCGGTTCACAGTGGTGCGCTCCGAGTTGCGCGATGGGATCAACCGGATCCTCGGGTTGGTGAGCTGGGTGGTCGTGCCGATGGGAGCCCTCCTGGTGTGGAGCGCGCTACGTGGCGGTCTCACCTTCGAGGAGGGTTTGAGAGGCGCGGTCGCCGCCGGCGTGGCCATGGTGCCTCAGGGGTTGGTGTTGCTCACTTCGATGGCCTTTGCCGTCGGCGTGATCAGACTGGGACGGCGCAACGTTCTGGTTCAGGAGCTTCCTGCGATCGAAGGTCTCGCCCGTGTCGACACCGTATGCTTTGACAAGACCGGAACACTCACGGAGGGGCGCATCGCGGTCGAGGAGGTCATCCCCCTCTCCGACGGGGACTTCGAGCCGGCACTCGCCGCCATCGCTTCGGCCGAGCCTCACCCCAATGCAACCCTGGCGGCGATCTCCGCTGCCTTCCCCGAGACCCCGGGTTGGAGAGCTCAAAACACCGTCCCGTTCTCATCGGCTCGGAAGTGGAGCGGCGCCACGTTCACCTTTGAAGGCACCTGGGTGATCGGAGCCCCTGACATCGTGGCACCGCATGACGCCCGGGCCAACGACATAGCCGACAGGGCATCAAGGGGAGGGAGCCGCGTTCTTCTGGTTGCCACCGGAGAGACACCCCTGACCGATGGTCGTCTTCCTTCCGATCTCGAGCCGGTGGCCGTGGTCGTGCTCTCCGATCGGGTCAGAGCCGATGCCGCGGAGACAATTCGGTATTTCGCCAATCAAGGGGTTCGGGTCAAGGTGATATCAGGGGATCACCCCGAGACCGTCGGCGCGGTCGCGTCACAGGTGGGTATCGAGGGCTGGGATGAGGTGGTGGATGCCCGTTTCCTTCCCGAAGACAAGCGCGAGTTGGCGGCGATCATGGAAAGAGGCACGGTGTTTGGCCGGGTCGCACCAAACCAGAAGCGGGCGATGGTACGCGCCCTCCAGTCGAACGGCCACGTGGTGGCCATGACCGGTGACGGTGTCAACGACGTGCTGGCGCTCAAGGAATCCGACATCGGGGTGGCCATAGGCGACGGGGCCCCGGCGTCACGGGCCGTTGCCCAACTGGTTCTGATCGATGGCCGGTTTGACACGCTCCCCGGCATCGTGGCCGAGGGACGACGGGTCACTTCGAACATCGAAAGGGTGGCCAACCTCTTCATCACCAGCACCGTCTATGCGCTGGGACTCTCGCTGGCAATCGTCATATCCACACTGCCGTTCCCCTTCCTTCCTCGCCACCTGACGTTGGTGGGAACTCTCACCGTCGGCATACCTTCGTTCTTTCTCGCCCTGGCCCCGTCGCGTCGTCGGGCCCGACCCGGGTTCGTCGGTCGTGTTCTCAAGTTCGCCATCCCGACCGGCCTGGTCGCAACAGTCGCCACATTCGTCGGATTCTGGCTGGCCGATCTGGAGGGCTCCACCCTCGAGGAGTCCCGCACCACGGCCACTCTCATCCTCGCTGCCATCGGACTCTTCGCTTTGGGGATCGTGGCTCGCCCACTGGTTCCCTGGAAGAAGGCACTGATTGCCACCATGGCCGGGCTGCTCCTTTTCACGACGGTCAACCCGTGGTTACGGGCGTTCTTCGCCCTGGATCTGCCCCGAGCCGTTGTGCTCCTCTCCGCAGTCGGCATCGTCGCCATCACTGGGACAGTCATGGTCTTCACTCTCCAGGCCATAGGGTGGGCAAAGGTCGTTCCGGAGATTCTCCGAGAGCATCCGCCGACCGAGCCGGCGGCATGGCGACGTCTCACCAGGAGGGTCGTCGAGAGCTCCGGCTGGGACCGGTCGTTCCTCACGACAACCGAGGAGCAGCAGGTGGTCGAGCCGGAGCCGAAAAGAGACGAGGGCGATTGAGGCAGCTGCGAACTACCACGGACGAAGCGGCCGGTAGCCGGCTGGGAGGGAAGCCGAGGTCAGTAACCAGCCCACAGGTGCCTGATTGATGTTGGGGCGTTGCGGGTCAGGTGGCGTCGATGGACAGTTGTTTAGTCAGCCCATAGACGTCTCCAAGCACCCAGATGTCACTGATCAGGCCGTTGGAGAACGTGAACACCGCAGCCCCGGAGTATTCGAATCGCTTACCGGTCGGTGCCAACCCGAACACCTCTCCCTGGTGGGTACCGGTGTACGAGAGGCGGGCAAACGTCCGGTTCCTCTCGGTGATGGTGGAGAGGACTTCGTTGTGGAAGTCGGAAGCGAACGCTTGGATGTAATCGACGTATTCACCGAACTCGTCGAATCCGACCTTGGTCTGCCCGAGCGACCCACGAAAGTGGATCTTCGGGTCGAGGATGTCACCGAAAACGGACTTGTCGAACCGGTTCCACATGTCGTTGTAGAAGCGGTCGATCAACCGGAGCTGCTCATCGGAATTCATCCAATCAATCTAGGTAATGCCAACCAGTGAAATCGCAGCCGTGATGTGCGGGCCTGAGTTTCATGCATACTCACTGACCGGCGATCACCCTCCCCATCATCCGATGGTCAGCACCACTCTCTAGGGTGGTGCAGCATGGGTCTGTATCGCAGAACGTTTCGCATCGAAGCACCGGTCGAAGTGGTCTGGCAGTTGATGAGTGACCCGAATCGACTCCCGGAATGGAACGGCGCCTTCGATCGGATCGAAAACGCCAGCGGACGTCTGGATGAGGTCGGAACGACCTACACCCAAGTAACGAAGGTTGCCGGCATCGAGCTCAAAGGTGATTGGGAGATCACAAGTGTCGAACCGATGCGTAGGCGGCAATTCAGCGGGAAGCCGCCGGGCTTTTCCCGATGCAAAGGCGTGGAAAGCTTCGAGGCTGCCAACGGTGGCACCGAGTACACGGTCGAATTCGACTACGCCCTGTGGGGCGGGCCTATCGGGACGGTCGCCGACCGGTTGTACGGCCGATCATTGATGGAACGGATCATCGAGCGCAACATCGAGCAACTACGACTGATCCTCGAAGCCTGAAACAGGTTCAAAGCTCAATCCTCGACGGGATGACACCCACAGAGAGACTCGCCGAAGTGTTGCGATGACCTCCCGTCAAAGGTGACCTCCCCGGCGAAGGTGGGGGACAAGGCCTCTCTACGCCGCCCGTTCGAAGACGACCGCCTGCCAGGCGAAGTTGTTGTCGGTGTGGCAGACAACGAAACCTGCACTGGTGGCGACGGATTCGATGTCGGCTACCGGATGGA
>JAPUJM010000101.1 GCA_027296205.1 Actinomycetota bacterium | reverse complement strand
CGGCATGACCCGACAGCACCTCGACACGGTCAGAGCCTTGCGCGTTCAGCACCTCTACGGCTCCATCGTCAGCGAGCGTGATGAACCCTGTCTCGATATGCGAACCGACTTCTTCGCCATCCACATCACGCCACGTTTCTTGTAGATAATGCAGTACCCGGGGTCTGCGTTCGGCTATCTCGAAACGCTCCCGAAACGTAAATGAGTCAAGCGTCGGGAACTCTCCCACTCCGGTCCCGACCCATACTCCAGCGAGCTTCCGCAGAGCTACCCAAGTCGCCGATGCGTCCATGCCCTCAAGCTATCGACAACGCCAATGGCGTGCACTGCGACCACCACCAGACACAACCGATGCACCCGCCCATATCGGCACATATGCGCTACCTGCTCCCAGGAGACGGGCCGCCCATATTGCCGGTTATGCGCTAGCTGGGTGGAGTCTCAATGATTTTCGAGAACCGGGCTGCAAGTACGCTACCCGCTCGCCTACGGAGGTACTCATGACCACCGCAACCGTTCAACAGGAATCATCGGGCATGGTGCGCGTCCTGGCGATTCTGATCATCGTTGCAGGCGCGCTCCTCATCGTCACCGGCATCTTCACCTGGTTCAACGTGTCGAATCAGCTCGCCGACGAGAACATCACCGTCGCAGGCGACGCCGAGCGATTCGGCGGCGAAGCTGTCGAGGGCCCGCTGACCGCCTACGAGCAGGCGGCCGTCATCAGCAAGCACGCGTTGGAAGCCACTGGGGGGCTCACCTACGCGCAGCTCGAAAGCGATGATCCAGCGCGGCAGACCGCTCTGACTGCGTCTTTCCTCAGGGCCTCGCTCTATACCTCGGTGGTGGCCTTCGGCATCGCCCTCATGGCCGGGGGGATCGGGCTCGCACTGGTCCTCATCGGTACGGCGTTGCTCTTCGTCAACCGGCCCGCCACATTCGAGGTGGTGATCGACTCCGAGGGAGGCTAGAGCCCGACGGCTGCGCCCGATAAGACTGCCCATATTGCCGGTTATGCGCTAGCTGTCTTGTGAGAAGTCGCTCGGCAGGGGACGACCTTGATTGGCTCAGAGACTGTCGAGACGGGCGATGATGGCGTCTCCGAGCCGGTCCGGCGCTTCGATTGAGGGCCAGTGACCTACGTCGTCGTACTTGTACAGATCCGTGTAGGGCCTTCGACGTGACGGGAAGCCATTGAAGGGGCTTACGGCCCTAGTCGTTGACGACAGCGTTAGGCAAAGTGGGGCTGATAAACCACTCGGATACGACTGCCGCGAACTTGTGAAGCGGCGTCCTCTGAGGGTCCTGGAAGGTCTATTTACACGGGTGAGGAGCAATTGACATGCGGATGATCGCAGCCGGGCTGGCAGCTACCGGATCGGTATTAGCCGATGGAGACGGTTTGGGTCACATGGGCGGCTGGGGCTGGGGGATGGCCATCTTCGGATGGCTGTTCATGACCATGGTTGTCGGGTTGGTCGCATGGCTGATCTGGTCGACCACGCGCCGGGCTGAGCCCGAAGGGCGCATTGTCAACAGAGCTGTCGAGTTGCTTGACCAGCGCTACGCCCGAGGGGAGCTCGACCGCGACCAGTACCTGGAACAGACAGCCGATCTAGAGCGGTGAAATATCCCAAACCCACGGCGGCACCGACCACGACGCCGCCATCAGTGTGGCGGCGGAGCGGAAAACTAGCCGACAACAGGAGGCAACGCCGCGCATATCGGCACTTGTGAATGCGCCCAGGTGTCAGATGTCGGCGCAGGATGCCGGTCAGCCGAGAGTCACCCATCGCGGCATGCTCGCTGCGCGCGCAGTTGAGCTCGGTGACTGGAGATCAGCGCGTCATCCGTTGGCGTCTGGCGATGGCTCCAGAATCACAACAGCGGTCTCAGCGGACCGGAGCGCCGCGAAGGCGTCCAAGTTCGCATCGATCTCGCGCCACCGAGCCCACAGTCGCGACCGCTCCTCTCCTTCTGCCGACCGCCCTCTTACGCTGCGTCGACCGTCGACAAGATCGACACTGGTCTCGGGATGCGCTTGGACGTTGAGCCACCAGGCAGGCTCGCCATCAGCCCAGCCGTTCATCGCCATCGTGACCAGGTTCGGACCATCCTCGAAGTAGCCGAGGATCACGCTTCGCTCCTGGCCCGTACGACGCCCGGTGGTCGTCAGACGCATCATCCCATAGCGGTTGACCTTCGCGCGCCTCAATCCCACTCGGCCACCGGTGACGCGGTACAAGCCGCGGTGCGTGGACCAGGCAAGACGAACGAACCACCGCGGAGGCATCCGCGCTCGTTTCTTGTGTTCGTCTGACATCGGTGGCTCCTCTGTGATGCCGCTGATTCAAGATAGCTAACGACCTTCCGTTGCGCCGCAGTTGTCCCCGACGGTGGCCGATTCGACTTGGGCGCTCCAACGAATTGACCCCGCACATATCGGCACATATGCGCTATCTGGTGCTCGGGCTGATCGTATGCGTCGGATGTACCTGATCTCTCCACCTCTCCTGAACTGTCCTCTTCGCGCCTGACCTATACCTTTCCTCACGCGTTGATGGTGCGTGAGCGACCCGTTCCACAGTGTCGCCGGACCTCGTGATCCCGTGGTCTCTCTCAGAAGCCTCCGGCCTCGGCTTGCGCGAGATCGGTACGTCAGCGTACGGCTCACCGGGGGGGTCGATGCCTTGAGTCGCGCGTTGTCAGAGTCCGCGGAAAGTCCGCGAGACATCGTAAAATGATCCAAACCAATGCGGTCGTAACACCAGCTCAGATCGCCGCTATTGGGGGCTCTACCAGCTCCCACGGTTGCGGCTGGCGCGGTCGTAACACCAGCCCAGATCGCCGCCGTCGCCGCGCTCCCCGCCGTCACGGTCGCCGCCGGTGTGGTCGTGACCCCCGCTCAGGTCGCCGCCGTCGCCCCCGGTCACCACCCCGACGAGGTGAACGTGGTCATTGATGGCGTCGCCATCTATGACTTCAAGGAGGCCGCAGACGGGGCGCCCATAATGCACGGACTGGTTAAGTACCGCCGCCTGAATTACCTATCTACCCAGTGGAAATAGGGGAATTGTCGGGATATGGCAGTCTGCTACCCCCTGCGGCAGCAGCCGACAAACCACCGGCTATGGTAGTCCTCAGTAGGGGGGGAAGGGACGAACGAGTGAGGAGTCGCTATGACCGACGATGACGGTGCGTCGCGTACGAGCAGACTGTTTGGCTGGATCAACCGGCACATAGGCGTGCTCAGCATCGTGCTGGTGCTCAGCGCCGTTGCGTTTGCCATCGTCGGAAGCCTCGTCGCTGACACCGACGAACCGAACTTCAGCCCGTCCGGCGAGATCTACGACACCGAGATTCGGGCCGAAGAGGTCTTCGCGTCGTCATCTGCGGTCAGAGAAGCGACCTTCTTGGTCGACACCGCCGATGGTCAGGACGTGCTCACCCAGGTCGCCCTCCTCGAGTTCCTGACGAACTCGAGCACGGTGCGCAGCGACACTGATAACCAGGACCATCTCGCCAACGTGTTCGACCCCGACCTCGGCGTGGAGATCGCCGGGGTGTTCTCCCTCGCCGACGCCGTCGACGACGCCTTGCCCTCCGGCCTGGCCGGAGCGACCGACGGCGATGTCAAGGTCGTGCTCTCCGAGCTACTCGCCGAAGACAGTCCGACCGGAGGGATTCGATTCACCCTCGCCGACTCGGCGACCGCCGAACCCGGGGAAGTGA
>JAPUJM010000100.1 GCA_027296205.1 Actinomycetota bacterium | reverse complement strand
GTCGAATATTCTTGAACTCCGTGACGACCCATCTTCTTTCTAGGGAGACGGTCGAAGGAACGCTAGTCGGACATCAGGCCTGACGTCCGATACCGCCACAGCAGCATGTTCGAGACTGCCGAGCCGGCGCGCGGGCCCCTCGAACTAGCGACAGATCTCGCCTCGTCTGCTGTCGGCGTCTCGACTAGGTGACATTGGCTCTCGAGATTGGGCTGTGATCAACTTGGGTACCTAGTGAGTGCCTGGGAACTTGCAAGGGCTTTCGCCTCGGATGCGGATGCCTACCGGCCGAGCAAGACTCTGCTGGCCGAACTCGACTCGAGGAAGCAAGCACTTCAAACCTTCAGACGGGAGATGATCTATCTCGGTGAGCGAGCCAAGATGAACATCGAGATGCGGGCAGCTAGAGGGACAGACCAACTGGTGCAACGAATCGCCCACCTGGAGACGATCCTGGAGGAGCGTGGCGACCTCTAACCCCCGTCTATGACCGGCCTCCTGTCGACCCATCCTCTAGCCGTGAGTCGCTTCTGACCTGTCGAGGACTCGAACTCACCCGGACGTCAAAGTCCAGCTCGCTTCCTCGACACTGCCCCCGCAGGCCAGCCGGCCAATCACTTTGGTCGGTCCGCGAGGGCTTTCATGTCGACCAGTCAAGGCCTTGAAGTCGAAGTAGCGATCCACTCCGAGGTCGGTTCCCACCAGCACCACCGGCTTTGGTGCAGACTCTGGCCGGGGTTGAGTGGTGCTACCCAGTGCCGAGGCGTACACACCCAATAGGTGACACGTGGGTGGCGGGGGCGTTGTGGTCTACCGAGGAGATCATCACCATGTCCCGGATCTGGCCTTTGGTCGACGCCGGTCGAGGGCGCTCCGGTGCAATCGATCAAGTGGCGCACGCCGTATTCCTGTAGCGTGACTCGAAAGGAGGGCAACCTGGACATCCGACTCCTCGGCATAGCCGCCGCGGCCATAGGGATCTATGGACTCATCTCAGGACGTCTGAGTCGGAGCATCATCTCGGGCCCGATGTTCTTCGCTGCGGTGGGGCTCGTCACCATGGCCGTTGCCGTCGGGCTCGGCGAAGAGCCGACCGGGGTTGTCGCCGGGGGAGCGCAGATTGCATTGGAGATGACGCTCGCTCTGGTGTTGTTCACCGACGCCATGGCCACCAACATCACTTCGTGGCGGGACCAGGGAGAGCTTCCCAGCCGCCTCCTCACTGTGGGGATGCCGTTGATTATCGTCGCCGGGGCGTTGGTTGGCGTCGGGCTCTTTCCCGAACTCAACCTCGTCGCTGCCCTCATTGTGGCCACCATTCTCGCTCCAACCGACGCCGCGCTGGGAAAGCCGGTGGTGTCCAACACGCGGGTGCCGGGCCGGATTCGTCAAGCGCTCAACATCGAATCAGGACTCAACGACGGCATAGCTCTCCCGTTCCTGCTCTTCTTTATCGCCATCGCCGAAGCCGAGGAGGGTGCCAATCTCATCTCCCTGCTTCTCTCCGAAGTCGGGATCGGCGTCATTGTCGGCGTCGCCATCGGGTGGGTGTTTGCTCGCGCCCTCGTCCTCAGCAGTGAGCGGGGGTGGATTCTGCCGATCTGGCGACAGATCGCGGTCGTAACGATCCCGGTCCTGGCCTATGTCGCCGCCGACGAGCTGGGCGGGAGCGGGTTCATCGCCGCGTTTGTTGGCGGGCTTATCTTCGGACGCATCGTCCTGGCGTCGTATCCCGACATCGCTGACTTCGCCGAAGACCTGGTCGAGATTCTGGTCATGGTGGCGTTCATGATCTTCGGCGGCCTGCTCCTCCAACCCCGCCTCGGCGACTTCACTTGGGAGATGCTGCTGTACGCCTTGCTGAGCCTCACTCTCGTCCGCATGCTTCCGGTGGCGATCTCCATGATCGGTAAGCACCTCCGTCTTCCGACCGTCCTCTACATGGGGTGGTTCGGACCGCGCGGTCTCGCCTCACTCATCTTCGCCGCCGTCGTCATCGAAGAGGTCGACATTCCAGAGACGGACTTCATGGTCACCGTCGTCACGCTCACCGTCGCCCTCAGCATTTTGCTCCACGGCATCACCGCCTACCTAGGCTCCAACGCCTACGCCGACTGGTACGAACACCAAGACGAAGACCACGACCAGATGCACGAGAGCAAAGACGACCACAGCACCCCGCGGCGGCGCCGCATTTCACGAGGGTGACGAGATGAGTTCATACCTATGGGCGATGTCTGCGGATAGCGACATGGGGTAGTGGACGCGCGGTACTGTCCGTTGACTTCAGTGGCTTTGATTTGGGCGTTCATTGCCCATACTGATCACATTTCGGAGGTTTGAGTTGATGGATACCGATGAGGGTTTGGGGATGTCTCGGCTAATCCGCCGTGCACTGATCATAGGGTTTGTCGCCGGCTCGATCCTGGCGGCCGCCTTTTGGCGTAGGCAAATACCTGCGCTCCTGATGCGAGCGCGCCCTTACGACCGCCGGCGTTCGAATGTGACGAGTCCGGCGCTGATCATCAACCGGTGGAGTGGTGATGGCAAGGCAGAGGACTACAAGCTCGAGGAAGCGGCGAAACGCGCCGGTGTGAGGACGATCATGCTGGAACGGGGTGACGACCTGGCCCAACTTGCACACGATGCGATCAGCACCGGCGCCGACGCGATCGGAATGGCGGGTGGGGACGGATCGCTTGGCCTGGTGGCCGGAGTGGCAATCGAACGTGGTGTCCCGTTCTTCTGTATACCGGTCGGAACGCGCAACCACTTTGCCTTGGATCTCGGACTGGATCGGGACGATCCCTTGTCGGCGCTAGAGGCGCTGCGTGATGGAGATGAGATTCGCATCGACTACGCCGTCGCCGACACCCGCGTTTTTCTCAACAACGTCAGCTTCGGCGTGTATGCCCAGGCAGTCCATCGTGACGGCTACCGGGAGGAGAAGGAGGCGACGTTGGCGGCTGTTTTCCGCGAGGTCGCCGCAGACCCAGAGGCGCAGGCCGGCATCAGGTACGCAACGCCCAACGGTGAACGCCATGAGCGAGCCCCGCTTTTGCTTGTCTCAAACAATGTGTACCGGATGTCTGGCCCACCGGACTTCGGCCGCCGGCTGACACTCAACGCTGGGAAACTCGGGGTGGGAGCCGTGACGAATCTTCCCAAGGACGCTGACTTGCACTCCATCAGACTCGACCAGCTACGGACACTTCACCAGTGGGAGACGACGTCACTCCGCCTCGAGTCCGATGAGCCGATCCTTGCCGGTTTCGATGGCGAGGCCCTCGTGTTTGAGTCTCCTCTCGACCTGTCGGTCAGGCCAAAGGGCCTGCGAATACTGGTCCCGGCGGGGACCCGGCCCGGGTTTGTCCCCCGGGGTGAGGCTGTCGCTGCCCGGTTTGTAGACATGGCTGGGACTGGGGGCAGGTAGAGCAATGGTCGGCGATGAGTCGGGTGAGACGACCGTCGACCCACAGGATGATGCGGCGACCAGTCAATCGGGTGGATCAATGCGG
>JAPUJM010000010.1 GCA_027296205.1 Actinomycetota bacterium | reverse complement strand
GCTCAAAACCGGAATGGCGCTCTGCATCGAGCCGATGTTCAACATCGGGAGACGTCAGACCAAAGTCGATGCGGATGGGTGGACCGTTCGCACCGAAGACGGGGGTCTTTCCGCTCATTGGGAGCACACGGTGGCGATTACGCCAGACGGTGCGCAAGTCTTTACCGTCGGTGACGAACCCGTCCCGGTGGGATTTGAGGAGGCACAGGCCCATAGCTAGTATGAGAGAGGCTTTGTCGCCCTTTTGGTCGACAGAGACAGGCTCGATCCAGGGCATCGTCGCCCGCAACCACTCACAGCATGCTTCGGTTGCGCATGGCGGTGGCCTGGCAGTGCTCGCGCACGCACTGATGGGTTTGGAGAGCAAGCCCCCGGGGCGCGTGTCTGAGACTTGGAGTTTGAGATGAAGGTAAGGCCTTCTACCAAGAAAATGTGTGAAAATTGTCGGATCATCCGGCGGCGTGGCCGCGTCTGGGTGATCTGCAGCAATCCCCGTCATAAGCAAAGGCAGGGCTGAGCGTTGGCTCGTATATCAGGTGTTGACATTCCCCGTGACAAGCGGCTCGAAATCTCGCTGACCTACATCTACGGGATCGGTCTGACCCGATCGCAGCAGATCTGTGCCGAGACAGGCGTCGATCCCGACACACGTGTCCGGTCGATGACCGACGACGAAGTCTCGAAGGTTCGGCGCTTCATCGAAGCCAACTACCAGGTCGAGGGTGACCTGCGAAGGGAAGTTCAGCAGAACATCAAACGAAAGATCGAGATCGGCAGCTACCAGGGCATCCGCCACCGTCGCGGCTTGCCTGTCCGTGGTCAGCGGACACATACCAACGCCCGAACTCGCAAGGGCCGTCGGGTTGCCATCGCCGGCAGGAAAAAGGTCGCAAAGTAATTAGGAGTCAAGGGTGACTACCCAACAAGGCGCCAAAAGGGTCCGTCGTCGCGAGCGGAAGAACATCTCGCATGGTCAAGCCCACATCAAAGCCAGTTTCAACAACACGATCATCAACATCACCGATCAGAAAGGCGCCACCGTGGCCTGGACCTCTGGTGGTTCGGTTGGCTTCAAGGGCTCCCGGAAGTCCACGCCATACGCGGCCCAGGTCGCTGCCGAGGAGGCCGCCCGTCGGGCGGGAGAGCACGGTATTCGCAAGCTAGACGTGATCATCAGTGGAACCGGCTCGGGTCGTGACACTGCTGTCCGCACATTGCAGAACATGGGCTTGGAGATCACCTGGGTGAAGGACGTGACTCCGCTTCCCCACAATGGCTGTCGTCCCAAGAAACGCAGGAGGGGCTGAGGAACTAATGGCTCGTTACATAGGCCCCCGTCACAAGCCGTGCCGTCGAGCACGCACGCCGCTCTGTCAGTCCAAGCGCTGCCCCGTGGAGCGTCGTCCCTATCCGCCGGGCGAGCACGGCCGTGGTCGCATCCGTGAAAGCGACTACCTGATTCAGCTACGCGAGAAGCAGAAACTGCGCATGATGTACGGCGTCCTCGAGAAGCAGTTCCGTCGCTACTACCGGGAAGCCGATCGTCGCCGGGGAATCACCGGTGACAGCCTTCTCCAAATTCTGGAGCAGCGTCTCGATAACGTCGTTTGGCGCTCCGGTCTGACTGCCACCCGACCCCAGGCCCGTCAGCTAGTGAACCACGGTCACTTCCGGGTGAACGGGAAGAAGGTCGACATCCCCTCCTATCAGGTCAAACCCGGTGACGAGGTCACCGTGAAGGACCGAAGCACCGACCTGATCGTCATCCAGCACTCAGTGGATACCCAGGGACGTCCGGTTCCGGATTGGCTCGAGGTGAATGTCGACGAGCGCAAGATTGTTGTAAGTGCCCATCCCCGTCGTGATCAGATAGACACCGACATCAACGAGCAGTTGATCGTCGAGCTCTACTCGAAGTGAGGTAATCGCCTTTGTTGATCGTTCAGCGTCCCCAAATTGAAGAGGAAGTCCTTTCCGACAACCGTTCCCGCGTCGTCGTGGAGCCGCTCGAGCCAGGCTTTGGCTACACGCTCGGCAACACGATGCGGCGGACTCTTCTGTCCCGTATCCCAGGTGCCGCCATCACCTCGATCCAGATCGAAGGTGTCGAGCATGAGTTCTCGACCATCAAAGGTGTGCTCGAGGATGTCGTGGACATCATTCTCAACATCAAGCGCGTCGTGATTCGCATGGATGGTATCGAGGAGCAGACTCTGTACTTGTCGGCCAAGGGTGCCGGTGGTGTGACCGCCGGCGATCTGAAGCTTCCGGCCGGTGTCGAGGTGGTCAACCCCGATGCTCCCATCGCAACGCTCAGCGCTTCGGGTCGTTTCGAGATGGAGCTTACGGTGGCGCCGGGTGTCGGCTATCGAACGGCCGATGGCAACAAGGGTGGGAGTCTGACGATCGGGGTAATCCCCGTCGACTCCATATTCTCCCCGGTGCGCAAGGTTGCCTACAGGGTCGAGAACACCCAGGTCGGTCAGATGACCAACTTCGATCGTCTCGTTCTCGATATCGAGACCAACGGTGCCATCGACCCGTCCGAGGCCGTGTCCTCGGCCGGCAAGACCCTTGGTGAGCTGATGGGTCTCTTCGCCGACATCGGTGAGGGTCAAGGCCTCGAGTTGGGTGACGTCGAGCCCGAAATCTCGAGTTCGCCGGACCTCGATCTTCCGATCGAGGCACTTGACCTGTCGGAGCGCCCCCGCAACTGTCTGCGTCGTGCCCAGGTCAAGACGGTGGGTGAGCTCGTGGAGCGCACCTCCGATGATCTGCTCAACATCACCAACTTTGGTCAGAAGAGCCTCGACGAGGTAATCGCCAAGCTCGACGAGTTGGGTCTGAGCCTTGCCGACTCACCGAGTGGGCGCGACCTCTGATGCCACGTCCCCGCAAGGGCCCTCATCTCGGTGGGTCACCGTCTCACCAGAAACTGATGCTGGCCAACCTGGCCACGGATCTGTTCATCTACGAGAAGGTGGCCACCACCGAGTCCAAGGCAAAGGCGGTGCGACCGCTGGCGGAGAAACTGATCACAAAGGCTCGCAAGGGCGACCTCCACTCCCGTCGCATGGTCATGAAGACCATCACCAACAAAGAGGCGGTGGCCCGCCTGTTTGAGGAAGTGGCCCCCCGCTACATCGACCGCCCCGGGGGTTATACCCGTATCACCAAACTCGGTCCGCGTCGAGGCGACGGCGCCGAAGAGGCCATTATCGAGCTGGTCTAGCCGAGCGGAGATCCGACCTACCAGCCACTCGAAAAGGGCCGCGAGGCGGGTCTTTCTACGAGGCGATCACTCCGAGTAGAACTCCGAGTATGAGTATCGCCACCCCGAAGATCAACACGTGCACGGGTGCCATTGCGCCCGGCAGCCACTTCGAGGCCAGCATGGGATCGGTGAAGACGACCGCACCAAGCATCACCATGAGTAGGCCGGCGATGAGCAGGAAAGCCGAGACGAGACCGGGGAAGATGATCGTCAGCGCCAAGGCCCCGATCACGACCCCGAACATGACTCGGGTGAATGCCCATTCAGGCAGCAGGCCACCCCATCTCCTCTCAGCGAAGGCTATGCCCTTGTCAACAGGAGACAGCAGTTTTCCCGTGTCTGGCAGTGACCACTCACGCTTGCCTTTGCTGGATAGCTCGGCCTGAAAGGCATCCTTGTCGGTGAACTCGAGAATGATCTGCTCACCCTCGGCGGCCATCCGATACCCGGTGGGTGTTGGTTCGAGCTGGATCTCGTCGAGATTCCATTCCCCGATGGATTCTTCGCCGGCTTGGATGCTGAGACGTCCTTCGGACAGATGAACCACGGCCGGCAGCCCCTCGCGGTCGCCGAGGGTCTTCAAAGACGCGGGAAAACTTCCCATCCCAAGAGTATCGACCTCAGGAAGGCGACCTTTCGCAGTTTCTATGGGCAACTTCTATGGGCAATTTCTATGAGCAAGGAGTGTCGCACACAGAGCAAACCGGGCATCGCCCATTAGCCTGATGGAGCATGCCCCGTCCGCGCTACCTCGACTTCGACAGCGACTCCTGGGCTCAACTCAGGGCCAACACACCGCTCACCCTCGACGAGGAGGACATCGACAAGCTCCGGGGCATCGACGTCGCGCTCGACATCGACATGGTCCAGCGCACATTCCTGCCTCTCTCGAGGTTGCTCAACCTCCGGGTGCAGGGCAGTAATCAACTCGCCAGCGTCACCGACACGTTTCTCGGCACACCTCCGCGGCCGATCCCGTTCATCATCGGCGTCGCTGGTTCCGTCGCTGTGGGGAAGTCGACGATCTCTCGTGTGTTGCAGGCCCTTCTCGCTCGTTGGCCCCAGCACCCGAAGGTTGACCTGGTGACA
>JAPUJM010000001.1 GCA_027296205.1 Actinomycetota bacterium | reverse complement strand
GAGATCGGTGGAGCCTTTGGCGGCGAGAAGGAGACGGGTGGGGGTCGCGAGGCCGGGTCGGACGCATGGAAGGCATACATGCGACGCCAAACCACAACGATCAACTGGGGTGACGACCTTCCGCTCGCTCAGGGAATCGAGTTCGGCTAGTTGGAATCCCGCAGTTGGGATGAGAAGTACCGGGCCACCGACCGGCTCTGGTCGGTCAAGCCGAATCTTTTCGTAGCCGACCGCCTCGGCCCCGCGCAGCCCGGAGTGGGGTTGGATCTGGCCTCGGGAGAAGGGCGCAACGCCATCTGGCTGAGCGAGCTTGGCTGGACCATGACGGCGGTGGACTTCTCCGAAGTAGCGGTTGAGCGGGGACGTGCCGTCTCTGACACGGTGGACTTTGTTGTCGGTGACGTTCTCACATGGGAACCGTCTGGTACTTTCGACCTGGTTCTCATCGCTTATCTTCAACTCTCCGAGGACCTGCTCGGACCGGTGGTGGAAAAAGCCTCCGCCTGGCTCGAGCCGGATGGGGAGGTCTTCATGATCGGGCACGATCGATCCAATATCGAGGAAGGTTATGGCGGTCCGCAGGTACCTGAGATCTTGTGGGATGTCGAGTCGATCCGGTCGTGGTTGAGCCGTCTAACGGTGATCGAGGCCCAGGTTGTGCGGCGTCCGGTGGATACCGATGAAGGTGTCGTCTTCGCCCGTGACACTCTGGTCAGGGCCCGGGCGAGCCCACAAAGGGCACCCGACTGAACTCCACACAGGGCTGCTCGTCGGCCAGCCCGCAGATCCGATAGGTGTCGTTGGGGGCTTCGAACGGCATCCGGACGAGATAAGTCTGGTTGGGAACGGCAGCACAAGGTGGCCTGTCGGACGCCTCATGCCATACCCCGTTCTGAGTGTCGGAGACGGTGTGCGTCTGGCCAATGACTCTCCAACCGAAGAGATCCCAGCGCTCGAGTTGGAGACAGACGCCCCCGAAACGCCTTATCGACCCCGATATCTCGGTTTCCGGACGTGGCCCGGTTGTGGCGAGGACCACGAGGAGGGCGACGACGAGTGCTGACCCGGCCAGAATCTTCTTGAGTCGCTGGCTCTCCTTCATCCCTAGATGAGGCTTAGAGCGGAGTCCAGGTCCTCGATCAGATCTTCGACGTCTTCGAGGCCCACCGAAAGACGGACCAGGCCGTCCGTGATTCCGGCGGCGATCCACTCGTCGCGCGGCACGGCGGCATGGGTCATGGTGACCGGATGTGTGATCAGGGACTCAACCGACCCGAGGTTCTCGGCAAGGCTCCACAGCTCAACCGCGTCCATGAGCTTCTTGCCGGCGTCGACACCGCCGTGGACTTCGAAGCCGACTATCGCGCCAAAACCACTCGTCTGAGTTTGGGATAACTCGTGCTGTGGGTGGTCGGAAAGACCGGGGTAGTTGACGTAGTCCACACCGTCATGGTCTTGGAGGAACTCGGCGACGGTCATGGCGCTTGCCGACTGGCTATCCATACGCACGCTGAGGGTCTTGATGCCCTGGAGCGTGAGCCAGGCGACCATCGGGGACATCACGAGCCCGGCCGCGATCCGGGCGAAGGCGATCTTCTCCTGAAGTTCGGCCTCTTTGACAACCACCACACCTCCGATGGTGGCGTTGTGCCCATCGAGGAACTTGGTGGTCGAATGGATCACGATGTCCACCCCGAGCTCAAACGGCCGCTGGAAGTAGGGGGTCAGGAAGGTGTTGTCGGAGACATGCAGAATGCCGGCGTCCTCACAGATACGGGAGACGGCTGCAAGGTCGGTGACTTTCAGAGTTGGGTTCGCCGGCGTCTCCGTGAACACCAGCCTGGTGTCGGGCTTGATCGCTGCGCTCACGTCATCGGTGTTCGCAGTGTTCACAAAATCGACGTCGACTCCGAATTTAGTCAGAAAATGGTCGGCGAAACGATAGGTCCCCCCGTAAACGACGTCGGCGATGACCACGTGATCGCCCGCTTCGAGAAGACCGAGGAATATTGCGACCGTCGCGGCCATCCCCGACCCATATGCAGTGGCGTCGAGGCCACCTTCGAGGCTGGTGAGCTTCTCCTCGAGTGCACGCACCGTCGGGTTGCCGCCCCGGGAGTAGGAGTACCCCTTGCCCATGTAGTTGTCGATTGACTCCTGGACGAATGTGGTCGACTGGTAGATCGGGGTGAGGATGGCCCCGGTGGTCGGGTCCGGCTTGATCCCTGCGTGTACCTGTTTGGTTCTAAATCCCATCGTGGTGATTGTGCCATGAAGCGTTGCGGGGACGTAGACGGGGCGCACCTATCTGCCCACGCTCAGACGCTGCCTACCCGAAGCGGTACCCGACCGATCGGACCGTGGTGATCCAGGATGCGCGTTCCTCACCGAGCTTGGCCCGGAGACGGCGGACGTGGACGTCGACCGTGCGGGCGCCGCCGTAGTAGTCGTAGCCCCACACCTTCGACAGAAGCTGTTGCCGCGACCAGACCCGCACCTGGTTACCCATTAGGAAGCGAAGCAACTCGTACTCCATGAAGGTCAGGTCCATTGGTTCGTCCGCCAAAGCGGCCTGATAGTTGAGGGGATTCAAGACAAGATCCTTGAACCGCAAGATCTCGTCTGATGATTCGCTCCGGTGGAGACGATGAAGGCGGAGGCGGAACTCGACAGGCTCGACTGGGGTGATCACGAAGTCGGTGATACCCACTGTGCTTTCCAGGAGGGCCATCTGCTCCGGCGCGGCGGTGAGCAGGACGGGCAACCCCACAACTTCGGCGATCCGACCCACCTCTCGCAGTCGTCGCATCGGTTGCATTCCCAACTCGACGATGAGGACGTCGGCCTCTTGCAGCGATGGGTTTTCTGGTTCGAGGTCCGCCAATGGCGTGGCGGTGGCTCCCGCCAAGGCCAGCCCGTCGGCGAGTTCTTCGGACCATTCCTCCGGGTAGACCGCTGCGATCACAGGATCGGCAGATAGGTGTCGAGCTCGAAGTGCGAGACGTGGTGCTGGTACCGGTCCCACTCAGCTCGCTTGTTGCGGAGAAACCAATCAAATACGTGTTCGCCCAGCGCCTCAACCACGAGGTCTGACTGTTCGAGGAGATCGAGTGCCTCGGACAAGGTCTCTGGCAGACGCTTGGCACCGGCAGCCGCCCGTTCGGCCGCGGTGAGGCGCTTGACGTCGGCCGCCACCTCAGGGGGAAGCTCGTATCCCTCCCGGATGCCTGCTAGACCGGCGGCGAGGATCACCGACAGGGCGAGATACGGGTTACACGCAGCGTCGGCTGCCCTGTACTCGACTCTCACCGAAGACGGCTTTCCCTTCTTGACCGACGGCACCCTGACCAGCGATGACTGGTTGTTGCGTGCCCACGAAATATAGATCGGAGCGTCGAACCCGGCCACGAGGCGCTTGTAAGAGTTGACCCACTGGTTTGTCACGGCAGTCAACTCCGCCGCATGACGAAGCAGGCCTGCGATGAATGCCTGACCCACCTTCGACAAGCTGCCCTGGGTTCCTGGCTCGTGAAACGCATTCACGTCGCCTTCGAACAGGGAAACGTGGAGATGCATGCCCGAACCGTCATAATCCTCGAGCGGCTTGGGCATGAAAGTCGCGTAAATGCCGCTCTGGAGGGCTATTTCCTTCACCGTGAGCCGTGAGGTCATGATGTTGTCGGCCATGGTCAGCGCATCGGTGTACCGAGCGATGATCTCGTGCTGGCTCGGCGCCACCTCGTGGTGGGAATGCTCGATCGGGATGCCCAATTGCTCGAGGGCGTTGATCGTCTTTCTTCTGTACTCCTGGGCGACATCGAGCGGCGTCAGGTCGAAATATCCGCCGCGATCCAGCACCTGCGGGACGGGACCATCGTCTTGGAAATAGAAGAACTCGAGTTCCGGAGCGGCGTAAAAGGTGTAACCCATCTCCGACGCCCGTTCCAGGTTCCGCTTGAGGACGATGCGTGGATCGCCGGAGAAAGGCTCTCCGTCGGGTGTGTAGATGTCGCAGAACATCCGGGCGACCTGCTGTTCCGACCGCCCCGGCAACACGGCGAACGTGGATGGATCGGGTTGGGCGAGCATGTCGGCTTCCTGGACCCGTGCGTACCCGTCGATCGATGATCCGTCAAAGGTCATCCCCTCTTCGAAAGCGACCTCCAACTCTGTGGGACTTATGGAGACGGACTTGAGAAATCCCTGGACGTCCGTAAACCAGAGTCTGACAAAGCGGATGCCCCGCTCCTCGACAGTTCTGAGTACGTATTCGGACTGTTTGCTCACCGTTGACGTTTTCCGTTGACCGATATAGGTCCTATATGACCCCCGGAACCTTGGGTTTGCAACTAAGTGCTCTCGACCGTACTTACGTTGGGGGGCACTAAGCGCTGCGCCGCCGGGCGGCGAGCCACTTGCGCCGGAGGGATTTACGCTCGCCTTCGGTGGTGCCGGCCCAGATACCGGAACGCTGGTTGGTTTCGAAGGCGTACTCGAGACAGTTCTTGGTTACTGCGCACACAGCGCAGACGGCTCGGGCACGTTCGACCGCTCTGGAGGGTGCGTCGGGTCCGGGGAAGAAGAGGGCGTCGGGATATCCCCGGCAGGCCGCTTGGTCTTTCCAATCGGCGACGAGGTCTTGTACAAGACTCAGAGGACGTTGGGTCACACCACGATTGTCGCGGTGTGACCCGATCCTGACAAAACGAGTTAGTCGTTATCGTTGTCGTCCGACCCAGAGCTCGTGTCTCCGCTCTCGATCCCGTTCGAGAGGATCGGCCCGTCGACGTCGTCCGCGTCCACATCACCGGCACCATCGGTGTCGCCGGGCATGGCACCTGCTGCTGGTTCCGCTCCTGCGTCGGCGGTGGTCCCGCCACGTTTTCTGAGCGCGGCGATGAGGAGCATGATCAGCGCCAGGATGGCAACGGCCAGGGCGATTTTGGCGATGGTCGTTTCCAGCGGATCAGCGATCAGCTCGACGAAACCAAAGCCGGAGCACGTTTCGGCAGCCTCGCCGCCCACCTTGTACACGCCACGAAGTTGTGAGATGTCGATACCACGCGCTTCTGCGTATTGGCTGATGTTGGGCACGTTTCCCACATTGTTCTGACTCCCACCCTCGTTGTCCTCATGCCCCGAGTCGAGGCCAACGGCGAACCCGCCGATGTCGACCCACAGGTCCCAGTCGTAGTCCATGAAGGCCACTGGTGATGTTGCTTGCCAGGTGAGGCTTCCGTTGGGGTCGATCAGGAAAGGGTCCTGTTTGCTGGTGTCGGTCACGAACGTCGTGTCCGGTACCGATGTTTGTGCCTGAACCGTGCACCCACCGTTGAGTTGGCCGATCTCATCGAGGGTCGTGAAACCAGTGGCCCCCCAGGCCGCCATCGGTATCGTGATGACTAGTGCGATGGTCATCGCTGCCGGAGCGCCGCTACGGCCAACCGAGGTCATGACGATGGCGATCATTCCCACGGCCGCAGGAAGCAGGAAGACAGTGAGCTTGTCCAGGGGCCAGACCCCCTGCTGCTGAAGAATCACGGCCACAGCCAGGCCGATGATGATTCCGAGGATGGCCCCGGTCACCGGCCGCGCCTTGGCGACTCGACCCTGAGTCTCGGTGGGGACTGTCTGTTCTTCGGTCATCGATACCTCCTGGAGGGACAAGCTAGGCGTCTTGCAAACGGTGCACAGGGAATACAAGACGCGCAAAGCCGGATAGCCTTCTTGCATGCCGCGTATCCGAGCCGCATCCATTGACGAGCATAAGACGCTAACTCGAAGCGCCTTGCTCAAGGCGGCGCGTGATCTGATCGACGAAACTGGAACGGCCGACATCTCGCTCGGGGAAGTCGCCCTGGCCGCCGGTGTCGGTCGAACCACCTTCTACGACTATTTCTCCGATAGAGACGACTTGATCGCGTCACTGGTGGAAGAGGAGCTGCCCAATGTGCTGTCGGGTGTCATCGACTCTGTGCCCGACAACCTGCCAATCCCCGAGAGGCTTGCCGAATTGGCGGCACGGACGGTGGAGTTCGTAGCGACCGACAGGGTGTTCGGTGTCATCCTCCATCGTGACGCCGGCCGCATGAGCGTCGAGGCCCAGGAACGGATCGGCGCGTCCCACGGCGAACTCTCAGCAGAGATGGCGAGTTTGTACATCCGTGGTGTCGAGCAGGGGCTATTCAATGCTATGCCACCAACGTTGGCCGGTCAGCTGATCCAGGACACGATCATGTCTGGAGCGCGCGTGTTGATAGCCGGTGGGGCAAATGATGCGAAGAGCCTCGCGGAGGTCACTCTTGGTGTCAGGATGTTCCTGCTTGGTGGCCTCGGGTATTCAGGATTTGCCGATGTGTGAACCTGCGCTGTAATAACGGACAGATCAGTGACAAATTACTCACCTCAAGATTTCATCAATAGAGAGCTCTCGTGGCTCGACTTCAGTCACCGGGTCCTGGCGCTCACTGCCCGTCAGGATTTTCCTCCGCTCGAGAGGGCGAAGTTCCTGGCGATATGGGCGACAAACCTCGATGAGTTCTTCCAGGTTCGGGTGGCAGGTCTCAAGGAGCAGGTTGCTCACGGGTTCATATCACCCACGCCCGACGGGATGACGCCCGGCCAGGAGTTGGCGGCTATCAGGACCGACGTGGAGACACAGTACGAAGAGGTCTCCAAGCGTTTCCTCGCCGAAGTGGCACCCGCCCTGTCGGCTCAAGGCATTCTGCTGAGCGACTACTCCTCGCTTGGCGAGGAGGACCGCGAGTTTCTGGACAATCTGTTTCGGGAGCTCGTCTTCCCGGTGGTCACCCCACTGGCGGTTGACCCGGCGCATCCGTTTCCATACATCTCCAACCTGTCGCTCAACCTGGCGATCTTCGTTCGCAACCCGGAGAACGGGATCGGAAGGTTCGCCAGGGTCAAGATCCCTCCGATCCTGCCCAGGTTTGTGGTTCTGCCCGACGGGGAGCGCTTCGTTCCGCTAGAGAAGGTCATCGCCGCCCATCTCGATTCTTTGTTCCCGGGCATGGAAGTGCTCAGCCATCATCCGTTTCGTGTCACCCGCAACGCCGATCTCGAGATCGAGGAAGACGAGGGTGGCGACCTACTGATGACGATCGAGTCCGAGTTGACACAACGTCGGTTTGGCAGGGTCGTCCGACTCGAGGTCCATCCGGACATCCCCTCCGACGTTCTCGATCTTCTGATGAGGGAGATGGGGGTGGGCGAGGACGACATCTACATGGTCGACGGCCCGCTGGACCTCTCCGGGCTCTGGAATATCTATGACGCCGAACGCCCGGAGCTCAAGTTCGATGCGTTCAACGGAGTCACACCGTCGCGGATGGCTGCGCCGACCATGGGGCCGATCGACCTGTTTGAGGTGATACGTCAAGGGGATGTGGTGGTTCACCATCCATACGACGCCTTTGCCTCAACGGTGGAGGCCTTCGTCGATCGGGCGGCCAAGGACCCGAGTGTCCTGGCCATCAAGATGACGTTGTACCGAACTACTCAGGAGAGCCCGATCATGCAATCGCTGATCGAAGCTGCCGAGGCCGGCAAGCAGGTTGTGGCTTTGGTGGAGCTCAAGGCCCGTTTCGACGAGGAACGCAATATCGAGTTGGCCCAACGGCTTGAAGACTCCGGTGTCCATGTGATGTACGGGGTGGTCGGTCTGAAGACACACACCAAGATCGCTCTTGTCATGAGGCGTGAAGACGATCGCGTCGTCCGATACGCCCACGTTGGCACCGGCAACTACAACGAGAAAACCGCCCGTAGCTATGAGGACATCGGCATCTTCTCTTCGAATCCGGACCTCGGCTCCGATCTCTCCCATCTTTTCAACTATCTCACCGGCTACAGCCGCCAGCCCAGCTATCGGATGCTGGCTGTGTCTCCGAACGGAATTCGGAGCCGTATCACCGAATTGATCGACGATGAGGCGGCCCGGCCAGACGGGCACATCACCATGAAGATGAACTCATTGGTGGACCAGGGGATCATTGAGGCTCTTTATGAGGCGTCCTCGACTGGTACCCGGATCGAGCTGGTGGTTCGCGGTATTTGCTGCCTACGCCCCGGCGTAGAGGGCCTCTCCGAGAACATCACCGTCAGGTCGATCGTCGGACGGTATCTGGAGCACTCGAGGATCTACCGGTTCGGCGCCCGTGGCAGGGAGCGCCACTACTACATCGGGTCGGCGGACATGATGGAGCGCAACCTCGACCGGCGCGTGGAGGCGTTGGCGCCAGTCATTGACCCTGATCTGCAATTCAGGTTGGACGAAATCCTCGACGTGGCCTTGTCCGACGACAATCTTGCGTGGGATCTCCGCGGCGACGGCACCTGGGCCAGGGTCTCAGCTGCTGAAGGAGTCGATGCCCACACCACACTTCAGGATCTCGCCCTCACCAGGGCTAGCGCCACTCTCTAGGCACTTCCATTGGCTGATCCTGAATATCTGATCGGCAACTACCCTGTTGTCGCCCCAGTGCCTTCAACGATGCTCGAGTCAATCTCACAACCCTCAGACATTCAGAACCTCACCGCCGACCAGCTCGACGCGTTGTGCGAGGAGATCAGGGCCTTCATTCTCGAGAAGGTCTCAAAGACGGGTGGCCACCTCTCCCCCAATCTCGGGGTCGTCGAGCTGACCATCGCCCTCCACCGGGTCTTTGATTCTCCCCGTGACCGTCTCATCTGGGATGTCGGCCACCAGGCATACGTTCACAAACTGCTCACGGGCCGGGCTGATCGGTTCGACACACTTCGCCACACCGGCGGTCTCTCCGGCTACCCGAGCCCGGAGGAGTCCGAACACGACTTCGTGGAGAACAGCCATGCCTCAACGTCGCTTTCCTATGCGCTTGGTCATGCTCTGGCCGGCTACCAAGGATGGACCGTGGCCATCATCGGCGATGGAGCTTTCACCGGGGGGATGGCCTACGAGGCCCTCAATCACATCGCGGTGACCAGACCGGAACGGCTGATCATCGTTCTCAACGACAATGGGCGCTCATATGCCCCCACGGTTGGCGGACTCGCGGCGTTGGCCAACCTGGCTCACTATCGGATCGATCCTCGTTACGAGAAGGCGAAGAGGGCCATCAGCAAGATGCTGCGTGGCCTGCCGCTGGTGGGTGAGACCGCCGACGAGATGGCCGGACGTGTCAAGGACGCCGTCAAGCAGATACTCGAGCCGTCAACGGTGTTCGATGCTCTCAACCTCAAGTACAGCGGTCGAATCGATGGACACGACATCGCCTTGTTGGAAGAGACGCTGGAGGCCGCCAAGACTCTCGGCGAACCGGTTGTGGTTCACGTCGTCACCGAGAAAGGCAATGGCTATCAACCTGCCATCGAAGACGAGGAGGAAAAGCTTCACGGGGTTGGCTCGTTCGATATCGAGACAGGCAGGGCTCTGAAGCCGGAGCTCAAACTGACTGAAGTGGCAGGCCGTGCTCTCGCCGACGCTGCCGCGCGGCGACCGGAGATGATGGGAGTGTCGGCCGCAATGATCTCGACCGCTGGGCTCAAGCAGATGGCGCAGCGATTCCCCGACCGCGTCGTCGACACGGGCATCGCCGAGCAGCACGCCGTCACCTTGGCCGCAGGTATGGCGATGGCCGGGAAGAAGCCCGTCGTCGCCATCTACTCGGCTTTCCTCCAGCGGGCTTTCGACCAGGTAGTCGCCGACGTCGCGCTGCATGATCTTCCGGTCACATTCCTCATCGACCGGGCCGGTGTCACCGGCCCTGACGGGCCCTCCCACCACGGTGTCTTCGATATCTCGTATTTGAGGATGATCCCCAATCTCGTAGTGGGTGCGCCGGCGGATGCGACCGAGCTCTGCGCCATGATCGAGACTGCGGCGGATCACGATGGTCCGATCGCCATTCGCTATCCGAAAGGCGGAGCGGTATCCGTGCCTTCGATACCGGTCGAGCCTCTGACGATCGGAGAGGCGGAACGACTGGGTGAGGGCGACGAAGTCTTGCTGATCGCGGTAGGGCGGATGGTGGAGATCGCCGAGAAGGCCGCGGTCGACCTACGGGAGAAAGGCGTTAGCGCCGGCGTCGTCAATGCTCGTTGGGTCAAGCCTCTCGACCCCAGGATCCTGGAGTGGGCTTCCCCTGCCGGTCATATTGTCACCCTCGAAGACGGAGTGATCGCCGGCGGTTTTGGAACCGCCATCATGGAGATGTTCTCTGATGCCGGGGTGACGAAGGCCATCACCTGCATCGGAGTCCCCGACCAATTCCTTCCGTTCGGGTTCGCCAACGATGTCCTGGAGTCCGTCGGGATGGACACCGATTCGGTCGT